>JAKSPU010000038.1 GCA_024404505.1 Clostridia bacterium | reverse complement strand
ACAGCGAGCGCGTCAACTCCAACATGGTCATCGTGGGTAAATCCGGTTCCGGTAAGTCCTACGCCACCAAGAGCCTTCTGACCAACCTTGCCGCGGATGACGCAAAGATCTTTATCCTCGACCCCGAGAACGAGTACACCGAGCTGGCAGCCAACCTGCACGGCAAATTCATCAACGTCGGCAACGCCCAGCACGGAAGACTCAATCCCTTCCATATCATCACCGGCCTTGACGATGACAAGGATGAGGGCTCCGGACCGTCCGGCAGCTACGCGACCCATCTGCAGTTCCTTGAGGAGTTCTTCCGGCAGATCCTGCCCGACTGCGACAAGGACGCCATGGAATACCTCAACTCCCTCATCGACCGTATGTACACCAACATGGGCATCACGGCGGACACAGACCTGTCCCGCCTCTCGCCCGAGGATTATCCGACCTTCGACGACCTGTACGACGCCGTACTGAACGAGTTCCAGTCCACGGACAACGAGTATATACACTCGATGCTCCGGACGCTGATGAATCACGTAGCCAAGTTCTCGAGCGGCGGACGCAACGCCAACATCTGGAACGGCCCCAGCACGGTCACGACCGACGAGAACTTCACGGTGTTCAACTTCCAGAGCCTGCTCGCCAACCGCAACGGCTCGATCGCGAACGCGCAGATGCTGCTGGTCCTCAAGTACATCGACAACGAGATCATCAAGAACCGCGACTACAATCTGCGCCACAAAATGAACCGCAAGGTCGTGGTCGTGATCGATGAGGCGCACGTCTTCATTGATACCAAGTACCCCATCGCGCTGGACTTCATGTTCCAGCTGGCCAAGCGTATCCGTAAGTACAACGGTATGCAGATCGTCATCACGCAGAACATCAAGGACTTCGTCGGCTCCGAGGAGATCGCCCGCAAGTCCACCGCCATCATCAACGCCTGCCAGTACAGCTTCATTTTCTCCCTCGCACCGAACGATATGGGCGACCTTTGCAAGCTGTATGAGAAGGCCGGCGGCATCAACGAGAGCGAGCAGGAGGAGATCGTCTCCGCTCCGCGCGGTCAGGCGTTCACCGTCATGTCCCCGCAGAGCCGCTCGACCTTCAAGGTGGAGGTCACGGACGGCATCCACGCCATGTTCGACGATGAGGAATACGTATCGCAGTATTTCAACGGCGAGGACGGACAGCGGAAGTGGGAGGAATACCTCGGAGACAGCCGCCGCATCCATGACGAGGCCGTCGAAGCCGACCGGAAGGAAGATAACGAGGAACAGAGTGAAACGACCGGAAAGTCCAGAGTCACGTTCCTTGAGATCAGCGAGGCCGAGTACGACGAGGAAATGGCCAAGCGGGCTGCCGAGCAACAGAAGAAAGCGTCCGAAGCCGACACCGCACGCCGACAGAGGACGGACGATCTCGGACTTATCGACATCGACAGCATCCCCGATGATCCGGAAGCCTTCGCGCAGCTGCGCCGTCAGATGACGGAGGGCAGCAGCAGCGGCAGACCGTTCAGTTATGCCGATATGATGCGCGAGATCCGCCGCTCCGTGCGGGAAGAGCTTGAAAGAGAGCTTGAAGACCGCGAACTGACCGCGGACAGCGGAAGCCGCAGACAGCGTTCCGCCAAGCGGACCGACTCCGACGAGCTTGACGGTATCACCGGCCTGTTCAGCATCGGGAACGACGATCTGCTTGATGAAGAAGACGAGCAGACGCCGGATACCGAAACGAAGAAGGCCGAAGAGACGCCTGCCGCACCGGCTCCGGCCGAAGAGACGCCTGCCGCATCGGCTCCGGTCGAAGCAGCTCCCGCCGCCGTACCGGAGGCGGAAGAGGAAGAGCGCGAGAAGCCGTTCGATATCATGAGTATGCTGATGCAGGCTGCCAACGATATGAGCGAGCTGTCGCCGCTTGACACCATGATCGAGTACGATGAAACCATCCTCGAGATCACTCTGGAAGAATTGATGAAATATAACGCGGCCCATCTGTGACGGCGGGCCGCCTCACTGCACGAATGGAGGCATTGATATGACCGTCAAACTGATCAGCCGGGATACCCGGGGCGAACTTCTGATCGAGGGACGTCTCGATTCCGTCACCGCACCCGAGGCGGAGCAGATCTTCAGGGACGTCGCCGCGCGCTTTGAAACCGTGGTCCTGAATATGGAAGCGATGACTTACATATCCTCGGCCGGTCTGCGAGTGCTGCGCCAGCTCCACATGATCATGAAGAAGAAGGGCGGGGAACTGATCCTTCGCGGCATGAACCGCATGGTCACGGAGGTCTTTGAGATGACAGGCCTCATCTGCCTGTTCACGATCGAATCTGATTGATCGGTCCGCACTGCCCGTTCCGTAAGAGGCGCGGGCGGTTTGGGAAGGAGTATACGATATGCGAGCAAAATTTACGAGGAAAGGATCCCGCACGAGGCTTTGGGTCCGGCTGCTGGCCGGTCTCATGGGCATCCTGTGTGCCGCGTCGATGCTGACGACAGCCGCGCTGGCCGCAGACGGCGACGAAGAAGATGACAAGGGCGTCATTGATACCGACCCCGTCACGCCCGGCGTCACCTGCACCAATACCTATGTGCTGGCCGTGTCGACGGGATATGCCCCCGGCACCTCGATCCAATACTTCGGCATCCGTTATATTGACACCGACGGTGTTGCCCGGACGGCTTTCGTGTTCCCGCACGAGGGAACGCTGAAAAACGGCTACGAGATGGCGGCTGCTATCTCGGAGCCGACCGAGCGGATCAAGAACGTCAAGGACAAAACGGACTACGAGTTGACCAAATCCTACCTCGATCAGGACGGATTATCGAGGAACAGCTTCGACACCTACCTGTTCGAGTGCTATTACGATATCAGGGAGATCCTGTTCATCGACGTATTCATGACCCACGCCGTGCTCCATGAGACGGAGGGGGGCGAGTCGACCAAGAACGAGTGGACCTGCAACGGTATCACCGTGTACAAGGCCGAAATGGTCTACGGCATGAGAATGGCAGGATACTACTCGTCCAACTTCTACCTTGATTTCGACGGGACCGCGCTGGCCTCGCTGGATATGGACGGGAATGAATGCTACGATTTCTCGCTCAACAGGACGGACGTCATGTTCCGTATGGGCGACGGTGCCGGTGCGCGCTATGATCTCGTCCGGGATTTCGGAAACAACGCGGTGTACCGGACGAGGGACAGCGTGAAGAATCTTTTGTTCCGCATCGACCTTGCCGACGTCTACGGAAGCGGCATCGAGGCGCTGGTCAACGAGTACAAGGATAAGAAGAAATCGTTGTCCACCATGGAGCTGAACGAGTATCTGGCCATCGGCTTCCTGTATACCGATACCTCCGGCACCAACCGGATGCTGATGATGCCGGTGATCACGTCGTTCCTTTCCTACGCCTTCGACATGGATCCGGGACTTGCGGACGAGGCCGTGGTCGGTGTCGCCCAGCAGGGAGACACGCTGATTTTTGAGGCTGAGATCCCGGCATTCGGGGATATCGCCGGTTATACGCTGTATTACGGCTCCAACGTCGCGGAGTTATGCGACATCACCACCGTGAACACGGTCCGGCGGAGCGAGCGCGACGATAAGCTGCAGAACGACCAGATCGCGTTCACCGGCCTCAGTATCTACGACGCCGAAACGACCAAAGTGGAGATCTACACCGAGGAAGCAGCGCTGCGCTGCTCCGTGGACGGTACGCCGCTTCTGTATTATAAGTCCAGCACCACGGGCGGTCAGACCGTGCGCGCCGAGAACTCGATAAGCATGGGCAGCAGCTTCATGACCATGGAGCCCGGCGAATCCGGCTCCACAACGGTCATGCCGGAAGCCGAGACCCGGATGTATATCGTGCAGATCACGACAGACAGTATGGTTTCGGCCGGAACGACGGACCGTCTCTACGCGTCCTTTACCTACGTGTCGACAGACGGCGTCGAAAAGCAGCCGTCCCGCATCTCCCTCAAGGAGGTCTGCAGCGATTGGTGCGGCTATTGGCCCACCAGCACGGGTGAGGATATTTCCTACCTGAAGGGCGTTTCTGCCGGCGGTACCATGACCTTCGCGCTCACCTATCCCGACGTCCGCTACTTCAAGAGCGTGGAACTGTCGGCGGAGAGCGATACGGGAAAGGACGACTGGCAGATATCCTCCATCGCCATTTATGACGTCAGCTCCGTTTCCACGACCTGCGCCAGATGGCTGGACGAGGATCTCGTCATCAACGATATCCACACCGACCGCGAGCTGTACCGGTCCTTCGATACCTCCAAGCGGGTACAGTACAGCCAGCGGAAGATCCTCCTGAATCCGGATATGGACAGCATCAAGATTGTCTTCGACGGCAGCGGCGGCGGCTCGGTCGAGGAGGTCGACGTCAACTGGGATGCCATCAAGTATTCCATGACGCTCAACGAGGCCATGTCGGATCTGGGCTTCACCAAGGCCCGCCGCGAGTATGAGGTGACCGTCAAGGTCAGGAGCAACGCCGCCGCCGAGAACGACGACTGCGGCTCCAACAATAAGTTCTACTTCCAGCTGATCTTCGAGACCGGAAAGAGCAGCTATATGCAGGCAAACCAGCAGCTCCTTTCCGACGGCTTCCGCGCCGGAAAGGCCGAGGTCTTCACCATCACGGTCAACCGTGACTACGGCGACCTGAGGGCGATCCGGATCATTCCCGACGATACCATCGACACCGAGAATATCTACGATAAACTGAACGTGGATTACATTCAGGTTGTCGAGAAGGCGAACGCCTCCGTGTCGCACAGCTGGCGCGTCAACAACGTGAACTGGATCGGCATCGACTATAAGGATAACGGAGGCGAATCCTCTCAGCAGATGCGGATCGCACGTCTGGAGAACGAGATATGCCGCAGCTACCCCATCAACGCCAAGGGATACGCGATCAACTTCCAGGTGGCGATCTCCTACGGCGGCTTCTCCGTGGACAGTGCCGGCAATACGGACCATTACGAGGGCTCCCTGCTCATGGAGATCAAGTACCTCAACAGTGAGAACAAATCCGTCACGAATACGATCGACGTGGCGCGCGCCATGGCAGAGTACGCAAGCCGCTCTCCGATCGAGAGCAAGAAGACCGAGTCCGAAAAAGATCTTTCTGATCTGGCGACGTGCCTTATCGACAACTCCTACATGATGCGTCCCGGCACCGTGGACCGCTTCCTGGTCTCCCTTACGGACGTCAAGAGCATCAAGAAGGTAACGCTGTACACGAGTCCCCTGACCAGCTGCTCGTTCAGCATCAACAGCATCAGCTTCTACCTGATCACGTCGGACGGCGCGCTGGTTCTCAATGACGCCAACGAGTATCAACGCGACTGGAAGACGGACTTCCTGTGCAGCAATAACGATAAGGAACCGAGGACCATCAAGGCGATCAAGGGCCATGACGGGGACCCTCAGTTCGATATGCAGGAGAATACCATCAACATCACCGAGTCCTGGAACTCCGTCGTCGAACGTGAGCCCACGGGCAACGATGATACGATCAACATGTATATCTTCCCGTCCGACAACGTCAGCAAGATGAGTGAGGCCAAACGGCCCACCGTGGAGGCGGTCGTCAAGTATCAGGCACAGTATATGGACCGTCCGTTCCAGATCAAGGTCAGACAGGGAGACACCGGCGGCATCAGCTTCTCCGCGGAGCGGAATATGTACTACGCGATCGGCGTATCCACCGCCGCCATGTCGGCCTTCAAGAGCCTGAAGCTGGAGGGCAGCAGTGACCTTCACATCGACCATGTCATCGTCCAGCAGGTGCGCTACGGCGTGGTAGTGAATACCTATTACATCGATTTCAACGGCTCCAACGTCCGTTACGCGACCGAAAACGAGCCTCGGCTCGGCGGTGACGGTACCGCGGAGGAGCAGCTCCTGCATCTGCGCTTCACCATGGATACTCAGAACGTGAAGCTGTCGCCCGAGACCACCGATATCGCCGTTCTGATCCGCTACACCACGGTCAACGACATGAATGCCATCGTGTACGATTCCACGTATATCTTCCTGACCGACCAGAATATCACGGAGTTCGGTCCCGGCAGTGAAGTGATCGTCAAGTTCACGGATATGTACGTCAAGGATATCGTCGGTATTTCGCTGGTCGGACTCGGTGAGTACACCGCAACCATTGACTCTGCGTCCGTTTGGACGTATCAGATCGATGCGGAAGGCAACAGGACGTGTACGGGTCAGTATGCGGCCAAGACGTCGATGGGCGTCACCAGATCCAAGCAGACGCTTGAGATGGAGGCTGCCGTCCTGACCATGCTGGATATGGAGTTCGCCTCCAATCCCGTGATCGGTGGGGAGATCCCCGCACCCGAACGCGTCGGCATGGAGATCAAGGTCACCAACGTGAACGGTCAGCCTGCTCACGTGGTGCTGGATTCTCTCGCACCTTACCTTGTTTCCGGCTCCTTCGCGGCCGGTGACCGTGCCGTACTCGCCCTGACGCTGAAGGACGTCAAGTCCATCGAGGGCTTCATCATCCGCGTGTACGGCGATGATACCGGCCTTGACCTGAGCGGCATCAACGTCAAATGGAGCAGCCCGTCCGGAAACGCCGAGCTGTATCAGGCTGTCAACGCCGTTATTGCCGGAGGGACCGAGATGATCATCAACCCGAAGACGGTCTCCGTCTGGGTGCAGCCCGAGGTGTACAGCGCCGGGGGTGAGCTGCTGGCAACGCACGATATGCTGACCTATCCCGATTCCGGTGAGATCGAAATCGATTCCGGCTCGTACGTCCGTCTGCCCGGCGGTATCGAAAACGCGGTCCCCGGGTACGATTCCTGCGTGGCCGACGTCAGACTGCTGAGCGGTACGACGGAGGCCCTGACCGACGATATGATCACGGAAAAGCAGGGGGCCTTCGAATTCAGACCGCCCGTGCAGAAGGACGGCGACGCCGTGTATCTGATCGCGATCGCGGCCCGCGAGAACAGCAGAGTGAGCGTGACCCTCACGGTCACCGTCCACCCCGTGGCTCAGGTGCCTGCCGAAGAAAACGAAACCGAAACTGAAACCGAGCCCTCCGTCTGACGGAGGGCCCGGAAGCTCCGGCCGATTTGCCGATCCCCGTGCGGCGCACGACGCGCCGCAGCCATTTCCTGCCTGTGGGAGGAGTTTCTTGTGAAAAAATACATCATCATTCTGGCAGCGGTCATCCTTGTTCTGACGCTGGCCGTCGTTCTGCTGCTGCTGATCGGCGGGCGCGGACGGGAGAGGGCTGATGACCCGGATTGCCGCTTTGCGTATACGTACACGACCAAGGGTTCCGATATCCTGCTGACCGTGAAGGGCAAGCCGGACAGCGGATACGCCTGGACGGCTGTCGCGGACATATCGGATTCCGTGACGGTGACGCAGGAATCTGCCGGCAAAAGGAAGTCGGTCTTCCGGATCAGCCCGGCTGCTGCCGGTACGGACGCGGTGAAGCTGGCGCTCACAAAGCCCGGCGAACTGCCCGACTGCCTGTACCTGATAACGACGGTCCTGTACGTCAACGAAGACGGTGAACTGACCGTGATCGGATACAGCCACGCGGAGTGCGGCGGTCTGCACCACGTCACGCCCGAGACCGGCAGCTCCTACACCTACACGTCCGATGACAACGGGCGTCTGCACCTGTATATCCATGATACTGTCAACGAAGCCTGGGATGTGACGGCTGACCGCAAAGGCATCGTGTCCATCGAACGGATGGACGACAGCGAGGCTCATTTCATACTGTACGCCGAGATGCCGGGTACCTGTGCCGTGTACGCCCACAGTGACGACAGCGAGACTGCCGTCTGCCTGCAGGTCACCGCGGCCGAGTCCGGTGTGGCGCTCGTTACCGACAGTTCGACCGTGCCTTATGACAAGAAGGACATGGAGCGGGAGAAAGCGCTCGCGGACATTGAAAGCTCCTACGGTAAGGTCGTCCTGCCGGACGGCGCCAAGCTGGAGAATGCCGGTCAGTTCATGCTGACCGACGAGATGGGGATGCGCCGCACGCCCGTCCGCGTGTTCTATGAGAAGGACGGCATTGAATGGCAGTACGTCATGCTGAATCTTTCCCGCCGCTCGACGCTGGAAGCCTATTTCGGCGAGGACGCGTCGAGCATCACGACGACTTCTGTCAACGGGTACGACGCGGTCGTGATCCGCACGGAAACGGAATACCGCGATACCGATGAGGACGGCGAGCTGCAGGAGGACGGGGAACTCATCAGAACCGTCACCGTGACCGTTATCTGGACCAACGATAACCTTTGCTGCTGTGCGCTGCAGGGAGAGAATATATCTGTGGACGAGGCGGTAGCCGCGGCACAGCAGATATGCACGCTCAATCCCGATGCAGGCGTTCCCGAAAGACATGACGGGGCGCAGTAAGGAGATCCGGCGGATCCTTGTCGGGTACCTCGCGTACGACGGACAGGATATCATAGCCGGAAGGACGTTTGTGGATCATTTGGTCCAGGGCGCGTACGCCGGGACCTTTTCGGCCCGCGTGTTCGGGTTGACCGTCCGCAAGCGGCAGTATCGCTTCGGCGGCGTGAAGCTCGGCGACACGGAGGCGCTCTGCCGGATCGCTTTCTCCCGCATGGGCAGCTCTGTCCGGCTGGAGACCGCGCCCGACGCGGCAGCCGTGATGACCATCCCGTGGCTGTTCAATCCCTGCATCATGACGGCAGAGGTCAAGGGCAAGGACGTGCTGCTGTGCTTCTACACCGCGCGGACGCTGTTCTCCTTCCTCAACGCCATCCGGGGCTACCGTCAATGGCTCAGGATCATGGACGGGCTGACGCTCAAGCGGGTGGACGTGACCATCGAGCCGCAGGACGTCATTCCGCAGGAGCAGGAGATCACGCCGCAGGGCGGCAAAGACGAAAAAGAAAACGACCAACCGAAAGAGAACTGACGTCCCGTGCATCGGAGACCGGAAAGGAGGGCGCATAGCATGAAAACCATCATCGCGGATGCTGTGGTCGGCGAGCTTGACCGACTGCGGGATTTTGTTGACTGCGAGCTTGAAGCCCTCGGATGCAAGCCCGGCGTCATGCTCGGCATGGATCTGGTCGTCGAGGAGGTCTTCGTCAACATCGCGTCCTACGCCTACCCGGACGGGAACGGCAAGGCCGAGGTCAGCGTCGGCTGCGACGGCGCCCCCGGTACGGTAACGCTGATCTTCCGGGACAGCGGTATCCCGTTCGATCCCGTTGCGCGGCCGGACGCCGATACCTCGCCCGAGGCCCTGAACTCACGCGTCGGAGGACTCGGCATCCTCCTCGTCAAGAAAACGATGGACGAGGTCGTCTACGCCCGCGAGGGCGGATGCAACGTCCTGACACTCAAGAAAAAATTGTAATGGGGAGGCGTCGTGGGGCGCTGCCCCACACCCCGCACAAGGATTTCTTGAAAGAAGTCCTTGTGAATCTCAAAAACTTTTAGGAAGAATAAATAATAGGAGTTTGGATTACGCTGAACGAGAAAGGTGGATGCCCTTAAAGGCACCCACCTGTTTTATTTTATGCGGTGAAAGCAAAAATCTGACCAATCTATTCATCAGAAGTTCTTGGGATTTTTAAACCCTTCTTTCAAGAAGGGTTTAAGCGGGGTGTGGGGCAGCGCCCCACGCGTCCTTTACATCTCCCTTACAACGCGCCTGATGAGAGCGGTGAAGTCGGCCTGCACGCGCTTGCCCGTCTCCAGCACCTCCGTGTGGGAGAGCGGCTGATCGAGGATGCCGGCGGCCATGTTGGTGATACAGGTGATGCCGAGGACGTTGATGCCGCAGTGCCGCGCGGCGATGATCTCCGGCACCGTGCTCATGCCGACCGCGTCGGCACCCAGCACGCGTGCCATGCGGATCTCGGCGGGCGTTTCGTAGGACGGCCCGCTGAACCACATATACACGCCCTCACGCAGCGTGATGCCCATGCGGCGGGCGCAGGAGCGCGCCAGCTCGCCGAGCGCGGGATCAAGCGCACGGGACATATCGGGGAACCGGGGACCGAACTCGTCGATATTCGGACCGATCAGCGGATTGACGCCGCTGTAATTGATGACGTCCGTGATCAGCATGAGGTCACCGGGCGTAAAGCCGAGGTTGACGCCGCCCGCCGCGTTGGTGACGATCAGCGTCTTCACGCCGAGAAGCTTCATGACCCGCACGGGCAGGACGATGTCCTCGCCGGTCCAGCCCTCGTAGTAATGGAAGCGCCCGCGCATCATGCAGACGCGTTTGCCGCCGAGGGTGCCGCTGACCCACTCACTTTTGTGTCCGATCGCGGTGGATACGGGAAAATCGGGGATATCCTGATAGGCGATGACCTTGGGATCCTCCAGCGTGACGCTGTCGGACAGGCCGGAGCCGAGGATCAGACCGATCTCCGCCTCCCCGCAGACCTCACGGATCGCGTCCGCGGCCTTCACGATCCTGTCGTAACTTGCCTGACTCATTTGCTTTGTACCTCCTTATCGTGTCTGATCAGCAGCCGGACGGCCTCGATCGCGGTCCGGATCGCGTCGCTTGTGTCGTGCTGCTCGGGATTGTCCATGCCGAGTCGGGCCCGCTCCTGATTCCAGACCACGGACAGGACGCATCCGGCCCTGACGCGCAGCGTGGAGGACACGATGAAAAGCGCCGCGCTTTCCATCTCGGACGCGAGACAGCCCGCGCCGATCCAAGCACGCCACTTGTTCTCCAGCTCGTACCCGACGGGCATCCGCCCGGGATCGTGCTGCCCGTAGAAGGAGTCCTTGCACTGTACCACGCCGGTATGGTACCGCATCCCGAGCGCCTCGGCGGCGTCGGCCAGTGCGTTCGTTACCCGCAGGTCGGGGACCGCGGGATACTCGATCGGAACGTACTCCTTGGAGGTGCCCTCCATGCGGACGGCGCCGGTCGCCACGACCAGATCGCCGCCGATGACGGACGTCTGCATACCGCCGCAGGTGCCTACCCGGATGAAGGTGTCCACGCCTGTCCGGACAAGCTCTTCCACGCAGATCGCGGTCGAGGGACCGCCCATGCCCGTGGACATGACCAGCACACGTTCTCCATCCAGCGTCCCCATCCACGTCGTGTACTCCCGGTTCTGACACAGGAACACGGGATCGTCCAGATACCGGGCGATCTTCTCCACCCGGCCGGGATCGCCGGGCAGGATGACGTACCGGGCGCCGTGCCCCGGCTTGAGCGCAATATGATATGAGACTTCCATACGATCTCCTTTCTCCGCCGTGCTTGCGGTCTGCGTCTCTGTACTTATTGTAGCACATTCCGGCGGACTTTTCAACAGGAAAAACGGCGGGATCGGAAATATTCGTGAAAAAAACTGCCCGCGGACGGTATCCGGGGCCGCCGGACTGCCCGGCTTAAAATAGTATATAAAAAAGGTTGACAAAACGCGAGGTTTGTGATATACTATCCATGAATATTGGTTTGACAATCTTAAACAAGCCAAGAATCAAATTCAAGAAAGGAAAAAAACACCATGAACAAGAGAATTCTTGCTCTCCTGCTTCTTGCCGCTATGATGCTGACCTGCCTCGTGGCTTGTAAGAATAACGGAGACGACACCGGTACCACCGTCGCCGAGACCGGCACCGATGCCGAGCCCACTCAGGCCGCGACCGATGCTCCCACCGAGCCCGCGACCGACGCTCCCACCGAGCCCGCTACGGATGCTCCCACAGAGCCGGCAACGGCCGCTCCCACCGAGCCCGCAACCGAGGCTCCCACCGAGCCCGCTGAGACCGAGCCCGCTGACGGCATCTACGACCTCGACGCCGAGAAGGCTTGCTTCGCTGCCAAGTCCTTCGACGAGTGCGAGGCTTGGGACGCTGAAGGCAATAAGCTCGTCACGTTCTTCACGCCTGGCCAGGCAGCTTCCTGCCCCGAGATCGTTGACATTCCCAGCAACTCCGCATCCGTCCGCTTCTGGGGTTGGATCGGCACGACGCAGGACATCGTCGCTCTCGGCTACCGCATCGACAAGAACGCTCCCGTCTTCAGCGAGGAGTGGTTCCATGACGCAGAAGACGGCGTCATCGGCGCTGTGACCGGTGCCGGCGGTACCTTCGCGACCCGTTTCAACATCTATGCAGACGTTTCCGAGGCTTCCGGCCTTTCCGCCGGCGAGCACACCCTGACCGCTCTCTACAAGCTGGCTGACGGCACCAAGGTCGCCATCTGCTCCGTCAAGGTCAACGTCGGCTACCGTAAGCCCGTTCTTGACAACACCACGATGAGCCTGATCACCGACGTCGCTTCTCAGGGCGGTGACTACCAGTCCTCCGACCTGTCCAACCTGTTCATCATGGAGCTGCCCATCAACCAGTGCGGCATCGCCGACGGCCTGTACACGCTCGCAGGTATCTGCGACATGAAGGCTAAGATGGATGGCAAGTACTCCGTCACCATCAAGGACTTCTGGTCTCAGAACGTCGAGGCTTCCTACCTCGTCGTCCGTGGTACCTCCGTCATCACCTCCGATGACGTGCCCGCTGCCGGTGAGTATGACTACAACGGCGGCAAGGCTACCTTCTACCCGATCAACAACTACTACGAGACCGATGGCCATCCCGAGGGCAACTCCTGCGGCGGCTCCGGTATCTGCATCGCTCTGCTCGACGACGGCACGCTCGCTGTGACTGTCAAGTACTTCGACGCTGAGTTCCCGTCCAGAGTCGGCAACGCCCGCTTCACCTACGCCGCTGACAGCCGCGACATCACTGTCACGGATGACAACGACAAGCTGTACATCTACTCCGGCTCCAACGTCCTCGTCACCATCGCCCTTGAGGGTTCCGTGGCTGTCGACGAGTACACCGGCCTGCACACCGCTGAGGAAGTCCACTTCGCAAGAAAGGCAACCCTGACCGGTGCCGACGGTTCCGTCAACGTGGTTGAGAACACCCTCGCCGTTGACAACGCCGCTTCCGAGATCGCTGTGGCTGCCCGCGCTACCACCGTCCGCTTCTCCGGCATCGAGGTCGGCGCTCCCTTTGAGCCCACCGAGTCCGCCAACGACCCCGACTTCAAGCACGTCTCTCCCGATGACATCCGTCTGACTGTTGACGGCAAGACCCTTACCCTGTATGCTTACGGTTGGGTCTCTGTCTGCAAGGACATCGCTTGCTTCGGCTACCAGCTCGATAACAACCTGCCCGTCTGGTCTGACGAGTGGACCGTTGCTCCCGAGCAGGCCGTTCTGAATGCTGTTGCTGCCACCGGCGGTACTGTCGGTTCCCGCTTCAAGATCCAGGCTACCGTTGAGGATGCCGCTTACGCTGAGCACACCGTCAAGTATCTGGTCAAGTTCACCGACGGCACTGTCGATGCCTTCCAGACCAAGACCGCTATGGTCGCACGCGACATCATCTCTTCCGAGGAAGAGGCAGCCTGCAAGGCCCACATCTCCTGGGATGAGCTGGACGGCTGGCTCAACGGCGGCAACCAGACCGCTGCCTTCGCGCCCGGTCAGTCCGCAACGTGGGAAGGCACCGCTACCATTGAGAAGGATGCTTTCGATCAGCTCCGTGTTTGGGGTTGGGTCGGCTGCACGCAGGCTCTCGATATGAACGGCTTCGGTTACACCATCAACGGCTCTGTCTATCGTGTGACTGATCCCACCTTCGCTTTCGAGACCGGCGCCGACGTCTATGCCGCTTCTGCTACCATGGGCGGTATTGAGGAAGGCACCTCCCGCTTCAAGATCTGGGTCGACATCGCCGGCCTTGACGTCGGTACTTACACCATCCAGACCTTCTACACGCTGGCTGACGGTACCATCGTTGAGATCTGCAGCTTCAACCTCAAGGTGACTGCTCCCATCGAGGCTCCCAAGTACATCATCACCTCCGCAGCTGACTTCGGCGGTTTCAATAACTGCTCTGCTACGGATGAGGATGGTGAGTACGGTCCCTGCGTGGTCCTGCTCGCTACTGGCGATGACCCCCACACCGACATCAAGCTCAATGCCAATATGAACGGCTGCAAGGCTGTTGCTATCAAGTACCTGACCACCAGCGGCGCTGACGGCGAGTTCTTCGTCGGTACCGGTGCCGGTGCTCACGGCGGTACGGATGAGGTCAAATTCGGCTACAACGGCGACGGCAACTGGAATACCATGATCGTTGACCTGACTCAGTCCGGTGACTGGGGTGCTAACCTCGGCTACATCCGTTACGACTTCTTCGGCGGCAACGACGGTGCTATCCGCATCGCTTACATTGCCTTCTGCTCCGTTATGCAGGATGCTGAGGCTTACGCTGCAGCTAACTGATGCGTAACTGATCCATGAAAAAAAGGGGGGCGGCTCGTAAGAGCCGCCTCCTTTTTTACGCTTTGCCGGGGCTGCGCTTCGGTACCCTGCCGCCGGAAATCGGGGTTTCCGCATCGTCCGAAGTGCTGCTAAACCTTTTTCCCCCACCCCCCTGCCCCCCGCCCCATGGGCGGGGGGGGATCTACTTTATGTAAGCAAGGAGAAGGGCCGCCTGCGGGCAGCCCTTCTCCTTGCATCCTCATCCCGGGGAACCGCGTCTGCGGGCGCCCATGACGGCACTCACCAATCCCGCTCAGCGTAAACCAAACCTTGGTTATTTATTACCCTGTATAAAAGTTCTTGGGATTCTTAAGGCATCACCGCACAATGATGACGGTACAGATGCGCCGTCAAGGCGTCAGCCGTGCATTGTGCGGTGATGCCTTAAGCCCTTCTTTCAAGAAGTCCTTAAGCGGGGTGTGGGGCAGAGCCCCGCAAACGCATCCCCGGGGCGTGGGGCAGAGCCCCGTATGCATCTCACACCAGATCAGATACCGTCATAGTGCCGTCCGTCTCGATCCAATCGGCGTCAAGCTCAAGGGCGCGTGCGATCTGCTCACGCGCGTTGACGATCCATAAGCCGCACCCGCCGACGCGGCGGATCGCCGCGATGCGGTCCGGGTCCGCCGGAGCAACGGGACACCAACTGATGTGGTACAGCGGCAGCCAGACCGTCAGCTGCTCCGGCGGGACGAGCGCGTGCAGCTCGTTCAGAACCGCCTCACCGTCAGTACCCGCGGGTAAGGGACCGTCATAGTGCAGGTGCGCGCCGGGCAGCCGCGCGTGCATGGCGGCCAGATAGTCGATAGAATTGCCCGTGATGCCGATCAACGCCTGCCTGTCTCCGACAAAGCCGGCGTCCGTGACCGCCTGACAGAACCTGTCTATGACAGCCGGAGCAAATTTCTGCATCACGTTGTCGAACTTCAGCGGGATGCCGGACCCGGCGGAGAACTCCAGCACGTCACGGAGCGTCGGCAGCGGCTCACCCGCAAAGTCCGGGGACTTCCACGAGCCGTACTCCAGCGCCCGCGCCTCGGCGAGCGTCAGGTCGGCAATGGCGGCAGGCTGCCCGAGCGGCGTGCCGTCCGCCCGGCGGGCCGTGCGGTTGACGGTGCTGTCGTGCAGGATCACGATCTCCCCGTCCCGCGTGACTTTGGGGTCAAGCTCGATCATACGGTACCCCTCGCGGAGCGCCGCGCGGAACGCGGTCAGCGTGTTTTCGGGATAGCGGAGCGATACGCCCCGATGGGCTTCCAACTGTTTCATACCGTTTCCTCCTGCCAGCGGGTCAGCGCTGTGTATTCGCGCAGGTACATCCCGCGCTTTTCTTCATTTATGCCGTCATACTCCTGATGGCGGGACACGATCCGGATGAAGTCGTTCACGTCCATCCATACCGGGCGTAAACCCTGCGCCTGCTCGGCAGCCGTCAGGGACGGCTGACCGCTTCCGGTGATACGGCAGATCAGGTACTGGGTGATATAACGACAGTCCTCGTAAAACTCGTTGACGGTGATCAATTCGCGCTCCGGCTCGACCTCATACCCGGTCTCCTCGCGGATTTCGCGGATACAGCACGCCTCAGCCGTTTCATACGGCTCGTTTCCGCCGCCAGGCGTCATGTACAGGTCATCCTTTTCCGCGTAAGAAAGCAGGATGCGGCCGTCCTGTACGATGATTCCGCGCGACGCGTAACGGACCTTCGTGAAGGTATCAAAACGGTTGGCACCGAGGATATACTCCTCCCCGAGCGGCTTTCCGCCGCTGCCGAACCAATACTCGCGCATACCGATCAGGAACTCCAGCGTGACCGGGTGCGTCTCCGCGTCCGGGATCACGGAATCTATGCCGCAGAAGGGGCAGAGCGCGGTCTTTCCGCCGTCGACCCACTCATCGACGCGGGCGGGATCGAAGGAGGACAGACAGTAAAAGCAGCCGCAGCGGCTGCTTTTCCGCAGACCGGCCCTGTTGTGCGTGCAGAACGCATGGGCAGCGATGACGTCCGCGCGGGACGGAGAATGATCGTTCATGATCCGGTACCTCCTTTTTCGTTGTATATATGGTACCATATCCGGGCACATTTGTCAATACTGTGCAGGGAAACGAGGTGTAGATAGTGGGGTTCTAACCCATCCACGCTTCGCTCGGCGGCAAGATGTGCCAAGAAATCGGAAACGAAGGCGTAAGCGTGCATCTTGCACAGGGGGTCTCGTCCCGAGCACCTCCACCAAAAGAAAAAGCAGGCCTTCAGCCTGCTTTTTCTTTTGGTGGAGGTGAGGGGAGTCGAACCCCTGTCCGAAAACCCATCCACGCAAACTTCTACGGGTGTAGTCCCTGATTTGATCTCCCGTTTACGCCGTCCGGGGACAGACTGCGTATCCGGCAGCCATTTTGTTCATGATCGGCTCAATGGCGAACAACCGATGCACGGTCACCACTGCGTGACGCTCAACTCGGGTCCGTGGTCCTCCCCGGTGAACGGGCGGCGTTAAGACGCCGCGGCACAGCCCTTAGGCTGCCATTGCAACAGTATTGTTGTCGTTTAATTGTTTAAAAATTGGGCCTTTGACAGGATTGCCCGGCCTGACCCGCTTATCACGCTTCAGAATCCCCGTCGAAACCAGTACACCCCCGTAAAAAACAGGGGAGGCCCGGTAATCAGTCCTGATCGATCCTTCGATTGGTCCTTGTTTTCAGGTTCCGCTCGATCTCACGATCGGATTCTGCCTTGGCGATGGTGTCACGCTTGTCGTACTCCTTCTTGCCGCGGCACAGGCCGACCTCGACCTTGACCCGCTGGCCGGAAAAGTACAGGGAAAGAGGAATCAGAGTGAGTCCCTTCTGGGTCAGTTGACCGCCCAGCTTGAGGATCTCCTTCTTGTGCATCAGCAGCTTGCGGTCGCGCAGCGGATCCTTGTTGTAGAAGCTGCCGTGCTCGTAAGGGCTGATATGGATGCCGACGGCGATGATCTCGCCGTTTTTGACCTGACAGTAGGCGTCCTTCAGGTTGACGCCGCCTGCGCGGATGCTTTTGATCTCGGTACCGTACAGTGCGATCCCGGCCTCGTAGCGGGCTTCCACGAAGTAGTCGTGGTAGGCCTTTTTGTTTTGGGCGATGATCTTCTGACCGCCCTTTTTGCCGTCTGCCATGGGATCCTCCTTTCCTGAGTCCGTTCGATCAGTGACTGTTGACGTTGCTGTAATAAATCTCCTCGTCGGGGTAGTAGAGATGCAGGCGCTCCCGCGCGACGCGGGCGACGTACTCCTCGTCCATCGGGGCGTTGATGAGGTACTGCAGCTCCGCAATGTCCTCGTTGCACGCGTCGACCTGTGCGGCCAGCTCGGCCTTGCGGGTCTCCAGCTCGTTGTACTTCATAACGGAGGTCACGCTGATGATGAGCGCCACGACGACCACGGCGCCGAGGACGACACGGGCCAGCATCGAAATGCCCTGCTGCCGTTCGGAATCGGGGACCGACTCCTGCTGCCGGGCGGGGACTACCTGATTATAACCGGGTTTTCCGTTCATATACGACCTCTGCCGCCTTTCTTTTCTCGTTCCGTGATTTTGTTGTTTTGCGCTTTTTTGTCCGCGACTGATCCGGCTCGGAGGGCAAACCGCGTTCTGACCGCTTGCGGGCGGCATTCTGCCGACGCTTTTCCCGCCGACGCTGATGACAGGCGGCAAGCCGCTGTCCGATCACCGCGTTCCACAGGCGGAGCAGCTGCATCGGCAGCCACAGCAGCAGCTTTCCGACGATCCGTGCGAGCCGCCTGAGCAGCCGGACGAACAGGTCGGTCAGCCTGTCGAGGAGCCTGCCGAGCGTGTGGTACCATACGAAGAAGCCGCCGGCCGTCCCGAGCAGCGCGAGCAGCCTGAACTGCCCGTCGTTGGTGTAGTACAGAAGCAGGATGACGGCGATGCCGCAGGTCAGGCCGAACAGCACGTCCGCTCCGAAGAACAGCGCCTGCCGGAGCAGCCCGAAGCAGCGCACGGGGAAGGGAAGCCCCGCTTTTCCGGCCGCGGTCCTGCCGTCTGCCTCGGATGGCGGGTGACCCGTCTCCGCGCCCGTCAGAGCCCGGAGCAGCTTCAACGCGTTCCAGAGGAGGCCGAGCCCGGTTCCGACAGCCGCCGAAAGGGCGAACATCAGACCGAGCAGCCGCTGAGAGATCTCCATATCCGCTTACCCGCCGGAGGGGTCAGCGGAACAGACGCGGGCCGCGCCGTTTCCTGTCGGCTGCGTTCTCGTCTCCGTCGGGCAGCTCGTAGAGGATGCCGCACAGCAGCCCCGTTACGGACACGACGCCTCCGGCGGTATCCAGCACGGTGACGTGCAGATCCCGGCCCTCGATCGTCATGCGGCCGCAGACGGTGACGAGATCGACCGCGCGCTCGTCGAAGGCAAGCACGTCAGTCACGCCCTTGACGGTGAACGTCTTGCGGTCCACTGCCCAAAGGCTGTGAGATTTCTCCTGTCCGGCGGGGATGCCCCCGGACGATTTTTTCTGAATGTCAGAGTCGAAAGATTCCATCATGGTGCCGCTCCTTTGCAATAGCTTGGTGTACCCAATCTATGCGGGAACGGCGTGCGCTATGACGGTTACTCGACGACCTCGTAGAGTGTGGCGGCATCGTTCTTGCCGACCGTTTCCTTCACGTCCAGCACCTTGACCTTGAGGGTGCGGGCGCCGAAGGTGATTTCAATGAGATCGCCCTCCTTCACATCGTAGGATGCTTTGGCGGGGCGCCCGTTGACGGTCACGTGCGCGGCATCGCAGGCCTCGTTGGCCACGGTGCGGCGCTTGATGATCCGCGTTACCTTCAGGTATTTGTCAAGACGCATATCAGTTCAGGTTTTCCTTGATGGACTTAGCGGAAACGAATGCCAGATACTTGCAGGCGGGAACGGAAACGACCTCGCCGGTCTTGGGGTTGCGGCCCTTGCGCTGGGCTCTTGCACGGACTTCAAAGGTGCCGAAGCCGGACAGCTGGACTTTTTCACCCTCGTTCAGGGTATCGACGATGGTCTGCTCAAACAGCTTCCAGGTCTCGCTGACCTGCTTCTGGGAAAGCTCGCTCTTTTCTGCAACGGCTTTGATCAGTTGGCTCTTGTTCATGGTGTGATAAACTCCATTCTTCTTATGTAAAAATATGTGATGGGCATATTATACCATAAGTCGGAGAAAAAAGCAAGTGGGAAAGCGATTTTTCTGCGAAAAATCTTTTCGGGACAGGAAATTGCCCGCTTTCGTCAGAATGACCGTGACCGGCACCGGAAAACGGTATCCGTTCCGGAATGTTGACTTGAAACGGAGCAGAAATCCGGAAATTGACTTGCCGGGGCCGCGTCCCGGCACCCAGCCGCGGGCGCCGGGTGGCGCTGCATCGCCGGATACCCCGTATAAGCTGCCACCCTCCCCCCTGTCTCCGCGTAGGCGTTTGCACAAAGGTGGGCGCCCGCGAAGGCACCCACCGATCCCGTTCAGCGTAACCCAAACCTCGGTCAATATTCTTTTTGAAAGTTCTTGGGATTCTTAAGCCCTTCTTTCAAGAAGGGCTTAAGCGGGGGCAGGGGCAGAGCCCCTGAGCGCGTCCTCAGAGCCCCGCGCGTCTCCATCAGCCCTCAATTCCCGCATCCGCAGTGTGACGGCTTCTCGGGCTGGAGAACGGTCCCGCAGGGGAAGCCCGTCGGGGAGAACTCTCCCACGGGGAACGCCATACTGCGGAACAGCGCGCAGGGATCACTGGGCGTCCCGCTGACACATTCCTTGTCGGGAATGATGAATTCGGATGCCGTGACGAGGTACTGCGCGGGCCGCACGACGCGCACCATCGAGAAGATGCCGAGAGAGACGGTCAGGACGCGGCGGCAGGCGCAGCAGCAGCCGGTCTCCTCGGCAGGCTCCGGCGCCAGAGGACCGGAAAGGCAGCCGCAAATGGATTCGGGGATATCGCAGGCGCGCACATGGCAGCCGCCGGGACACTCCGCGCGGACGTCCGCGATCTTGCTGCCCAGCACGATGGGCTCCACGACCTCCACGACCGCGGTCGGGACGCTCCGTTCCTTGAAGCAGGGCTCCGGACCTCCGCAGAAGCCGCCGCACTCGCCGCTGCTCCGGAACACGCTCACGCTGCTCTCCCCGCCGAACAACACCGCCTGCTTCTCCAGCAGCGCGATGCCGTCGAACTCCTGACTGCGCCCGCCCGCGGTGCAGGCCTCCATGATCAGCTTGACGTAGTACCGGATCGTAATGGCGTAAAAGCCCCGATTGAACTGCACGGGGTCGATGCCGATGTAGGTCCACGCGATGCCGGCATCCTTGACACGCACCTGACTCGAGCAGAGCCCGCCGTTGTCGATCAGCTCCTGACCCGCGTCGGTGAGAAACACCCGCACGTTCTCGTAGCAGTCACGGTCACGGCAGGAATCGAGGATACGGTTGGTCTCGATGCATACCGTCTCCCGAGGACCCTCCTTGCCGCCCCCGTTCCCCGCCCGGTCAGGGCCGCAGGGAAATCTGTTTTCGGGCATATCGTTTGCCTCCTTCTTGTCATAAATCTGTATACTGTATCCATTGGCCGGAGCCGCTCCGCCCCGACTCATTCATATGATATGCGCCGTGGACCGTTTTTGACAACATTCTACATATTGCGGGGATGCGTTTGCGGGGCTCTGTCCCGTATTCCGAGGACGCGTATGCGGGGCTCTGCCCCGCGCCCCGCTTAAGCCCTTCTTGAAAGAAGGGCTTAAG
>JAKSPU010000037.1 GCA_024404505.1 Clostridia bacterium | reverse complement strand
GTCTCCGAGACGTCCCGCAAGCTGTTCGTCCACCGCAACACGCTTGTCTACCGCCTCGAGAAGATCCGCAAGCTGACCGGCCTCGACCTCCGCGAGTTCGAGCACGCGATCACCTTCAAGGTTGCCCTGATGGTCAGAAAGTATCTGAATTCCAAGAATACCAAGTTCTGAGCAGCCGGATGCGGGGAGCGTACCCGCCCGGATGATAGAATATAACAGAGGGTCCTGCCCGCAGGGCGGCGTCAGCCGCGGAACGGGCAGGACCCGTTGCCCGATTTTGTATAGGATCCCGATCACGGACGTACAATGAGACGTGATCCGGAGCCCGTACCGATTCTACACTATACAGAGGATGATCATCCATGAATGAAAAAGATCCCATTGAAACGCGGGAGGATGCGGCGGAACAGGTGCCCCCTGCGGATACTTCGCCTCAGGCAGAGCCCCGCAGCTACGTGACGGATAAGCCGCCCAAAAAGCCGAAGCAGGTCCCGCTGGCCGCTGCAATCGCCTCCGTGGCCGTCGTGTGCGTGCTGGCAGTGCTGCTCACCTTCTCGCTGACGACCCGTTACCTCAACCGTCAGCCCGATGCCGTCATCACGAACGGACAGGGAGAGGCGGATAAATCTCCTTATTCCGAGATCGACCTGATCGACAAGCTGTTCCGCAGCCTGACCATCAGGGAGCTGAACGACGACGCGCTGCTGGAGGGCGTCCTGCACGGATACGTTGACGCGACGGGTGACCGGTACGCGGAATATTATAACGCGCAGGAGCTGGCAGACCTGCAGGCTGATCAGAACGGCGAGATGTGCGGCATCGGCATCACTGTCGTCAGTCAGACCTTCGAGTATAAGGGACAACAGCACAACGTCATCCAACTGACGGACGTTTACGACGACTCCCCGGCAAAAGAGGCCGGTCTTCTGCCCGGCGACAGGATCATCAGAGTCGGGACCGGAGACGACGAAGCGTGGGTGACGGATATCGGCTACGATAAGGCCGTCGACCGCATTCGCGGTGAGGAGGGAACAGAGGCATTCTTCACCGTCGTCCGCGAGACCGGGAACGGTGCATATACCGAGATCCCCATGAAGGCGGTCCGCCGCAAGATGACCGTCCTGACCGTCAAGTATCACGTTTACGATCAGAACAGATCCGTAGGCGTTATCCGCATCTCACAGTTCAACAATACCACGGCACCGCAGTTTGCGGACGCGGTGGACGCGCTCAAGGCACAGGGCTGCACGGATTTCGTGCTTGACCTGCGCGGCAATCCCGGGGGCCTGCTGACCGCGGTCGAGGATCTCGTCACCTTCTTCCTCGATCCCGGCGATGTGATCCTCTACAGCCGGAACAACAAGGGCGAAAAGACGACTTACGACGTGAAGGTCGAGGACGGTGTCGTCACGAGCGGTTCCCGCACGCAGAAGGCGGAGGACGTCGGACGCTTCAAGGGCCTGCACATGACGGTCCTCGTCAATGGAGATACGGCGTCTGCCGCCGAGCTGTTCACGGCCAACGTGCAGCACTACAAGCTCGGCAAGGTAGTGGGTACTCAAACCTACGGCAAGGGCACCATGCAGACCACCTACTCGCTGTCCTCCTACGGCTACCCGGGCGCACTCAAACTGACGACCCAGTACTACGACGGGCCGTCCGGTCAGAACTACGACGGTGTTGGTCTTACCCCGGACGAGACGGTCGAGCTGACGGACGAGGCTGCGGAGTATATCCTCGTGCTTCTGCCTGAGGACAAGGACAACCAGCTTCAGAAAGCCGTGCAGCTGCTCGGCAGATGAGGCAAGCATAAAGCAAAATTATAATTCACCATAGAGGAGAATAAGATTATGGCAAACAAGCAGCAGTATACGACCAAGGGCTTTCAGGAGCTGAAGGATGAGCTTGAGCGCAGAAAGCTCCATGAGAGAGAAAAGATCCGCGAGGATATCGCCATTGCCAAGGGCTTCGGCGACCTGTCCGAGAACTCCGAGTACGACGCAGCCCGCACCGCACAGGCCGAGAACGAGGCCCGCATCGCCGAGCTGGAATCTCTGATCGAGAACGCTATCGTCGTCAACGACGACCAGATCGACGTCAACATGATCAGCCTCGGCTCTACGGTCGTCCTGCATGACGACGATTGCGACGAGGATGACGAGGACGCGATTATCACCTACCACATCGTCGGCTCCAACGAGGCTGACCCGCTGAACAACATGATCTCCGACCAGTCTCCCATCGGCAAGGCCATCATGGGCAAGCGTGCCGGCGAGCAGGTCAAGGTAGACGCACCGAGCGGAGAGCTTACGTTTACTATCAAGGAAGTCACACGCCACAACCACGAAATCTGATACATGAGCAGCAGACAAACGGGTCATACTGATATCGACCCTGTGCTGCTGCGGAACAAGCGGCGGGCTCATGCCTGCCGCTTTTCCGGGAAAGGACATTCTATGAACAGTCAATTCGATCAGAACGATACGCAGAAGCTGGAGCCCGGTGAGATCAGCGAACGCAGCAGCTTCGTCCGGTGGCTGGATAACTTCTGGTATCATAATAAATGGGCGGTGATCGTCTCCGTCTTCTTTGCGGTCGTCCTCATCGTCTGCCTTGTCCAGATCCTCGGGAAAACGCACTATGACGCGGTCGTTTCTGTTGTCGTTGCAGCTACGCCGGACAGCGGACAGAAGGAAAACATAGAAGCGCTGCTTTCCAAGCTGTGTCCGGAGGATTTCAACGGCAACGGGGAAAAGCAGGTCTGCCTGCGCTCGTGGCAGGTATACTCCGACGAGGAGTACAAGGACGAAAAGGAGTCCGCAGAGGCGGAAAGTCAGCAGTTCTCGCTCAACGCCAAGTACAACGAGGACGAGCTGAAGAACTTCCAGCAGTACGTCACCACGGGTGAATGCTCGGTCTGTTTGGTCAGCCCGTTCATCTATGAACAGCTGAGATCCGGAAGCCGCCTGAAGCCGCTCGGCGAGGTGTACGGTGCTGATGCGCTGCCCGCGGGCGCCATGGAGGACGGATACGGCATCGCGCTCTCCGGAACAGACCTTTACACCTATAACGAGGCACTGTATACCATCCTGCCCGATACCACGATCCTGTGTCTGCTCAAGCCGACCGTTGTCGGTGACAGCAGCAAGGAGGAGAACTATCAAAACTACGTCTCCCTGTTCCGCGCGCTTGCCGATTACAGCCTGTCGGAATAAGACATTATCATCATTATCTATTATCGAAGAAAGAGAAATCCAACCCTATGAAGCAGAAACTCGTTGCCACCTCGCTCCTTTTCATTACCGCCATCATCTGGGGCTCCGCGTTCGTCGCTCAGGTGCTGAGCGGAAACCATCTTGAGGCGCTCACCTTCAACGGCACCCGGTTTATACTCGGAGCCATATCGCTCATCCCCGTCTGCGCGATCTTTGAGAAAGAGACGGATCTGTCTCCGGAAGAGAAAAAGACGCGCCACAAAAATACGTTCATCGGCGCACTGGTCGCCGGGACCATCCTGTTCATCGCGTCCGGTATGCAGCAGTTCGGCACCATCACGCTGCGCGACCCCGGTAAGTCCGCGTTCATCACCGGCCTGTATACCGTGCTTACGCCCGTGCTGGGCTTCCTGCTGTTCCGCAGGAAGACGACGTGGAATACGTGGGCCGGCGTCGTCCTTGCCTCCGTCGGATTGTACCTTCTCTGCCTGAAGCCGGGAGATGAGATGATGTTCGGGATCGGGGAAATCGTGCTGTTCATCGGCGCGTTCTTCTGGGCCGGGCATATCCTTACCGTCGACCGCTTCGTCGATAAGGTTAGCGTGCTGCGCTTCTCCTGCTGGCAGTTCTTTGTCTGCGGTTTTGAGAATCTGATCCTCGCCCTGTTCTTTGAGCAACCGACGGTGGAAGGGCTCAAGGGAGCCACGTGGTCCATCCTGTACTGCGGGATTTTGTCCGTCGGTGTGGCGTATACCTGCCAGATCCTCGGACAGAAGAAGTCCGATCCGACCTTCGCGGCGATCGTATTCTCGTCCGAATCCGTGTTTGCGGCGATCGGCGGCGTTCTGTGGAATCTCATTACACCGGAGAGACTGCACGTCGATCAGGAGATCAGCCCTCTCGGATACGTCGGCTGCGCGATCATCTTCATAGGTATCGTTTTCTCGCAGCTCGACTTTACGAAATTATCCAAACGAAACAACAAACCACAAATTGATTGATCGGAGGAAATACCATGTCAGCCCCGTACTTTTTCCTTGATTTCAACGCCGAAAACGCGTGTATCTACCACAACGACTGTCCCGCCGCGGCCTCCGCAAAGCTGATCGACGGCAATGGTGAGGACGGACGGTCCGTATACGAGCTTCCGAATTACCGCGCCGAAGCCGTGCTTGACAGAACTCATTACGCGGGCCTTTCCGCCTGCAGGCAGATCACCTCCGTCCAGAACCGCGGCGACGGCAGGCTGCTCCTTGACAGTATGTCCTCTCTGTTCGTCCCGGACATCGGCTATAACGGACGAGCAAAGGGGCTGCCCGCATGGCACGAGAAGCGCTTCATCCTGCACTACGCGCCCGCCGCGTGGCAGGGAGAGGCACAGTGGCAGCACGCCTACGTCGAGGATATGGGCCTTTTCCAGACGTACAACCACAACTGCCAGACCACGATCCGCTTTTCATCGGTCGGCTCATGGTCGACGGGCTCCCAGTATCCGCTGATTTTCCTTGAGGATACGGCAGAGGGCGAAACGTGGTATTTCGAGATCGAATCCGGCACCGGCTGGTACATAGAGGTCAACGCGCAGGGATACAAGGAGAACTCCGGCCTTTGCATCATGCTGTCCTCCTGCCACGAAAAGAACGACGGCTGGTACGCCGACCTTGAGCCGGGCGAATCTGTCACCTCGACCGCCGCCGTGTACGGCAAGGTCAAGGGCGGCTTTGAGGACGCTGTCGCGGACCTGACCGCGTACAAGCGCCTGACCTCCCGCGTCGCCTTCCCGGACGGCGTCGTCCCTGTTTTCTTCAACGACTATATGAACTGCCTGTGGGCGATGCCGACGCGTGAGCGGCTGGAGCCGCTCATCAGAACGGCCGCGCTCGTCGGCTGCGAATATTTCTGCATCGACGCTGGATGGTTCGGCAGAGGCGAAGCGTGGTACATGAACAACGGCGACTGGATGCCGAACGACAAGCTGTTCGGAGAGGACGGTCTTGCCGGCATCATCCGTGACATTCAGAAGGCCGGTATGAAGCCCGGCGTATGGCTGGAGATCGAAACCGTCAGCACGATGTCCGATTTCGCCAAGGCGCACCCTGATTGCCTCCTGACCCGCCACGGGCGTCCTATCGGCGGAGGTACCTGCTTCATGGACTTCCGCAAGCAGCCCGTCCGCGACCACCTCATGCGCGTGTTCGATTACCTTTATGACATTGGCGTGCGCTTCATCAAGAACGACTATAACCATTCTACGGGCCTTTCCGCAGACGGCGAGGACGGGAGCTGCAACGCGCGCCTGCTGCGTCAGCACGCGGATGCCTTCTACGCCTTCATCGACGAGGTACACGAGAAGCATCCCGGACTTATCATCGAGAACTGCGGCTCGGGCGCTATGCGCTGCGACCACGAGACGCTCTCGCACTTCGCTATCCAATCGACCAGCGATCAGGAGTACTACGACCGCTATCCCTCTATCGTGCAGGGCATGACGGCCTGTATGCCTCCGGAGCGCGCCGGCGTGTGGTCGTACCCGTACCCCCTCGATTTCCACGAGAGGGAACTGCAGAAGGAGATGTTCCCGCTCAGGGATGAGCTGAAGCACATCCGCACCGATGCGGAGAGCGGCTGGCAGACCGCCTTCAACATGGTCAGCGCCATGATGGGCACGATCTACCTGTCGGGCCGCATCCCCTACGCGGACGGTCTCAACCTCACGCTGATCGGACGCGCGATCGGACTCTACAAACGGAATCGCGCCGCCCTGATGAACGCGTTCCCCGTCTACCCTGAAGGTACCTCGACCATGCGCCGCGACGGCTGGACGAGCATGGGGCTTCTGAACAAGGATGCAGGGAAGCTGATGCTGGCCGTATGGCGTATGCGCGATACGGAAACGACGCACACCGTGGATCTTTGCAGGTACCTGACCGATTCCGCGAAGATCGTGATGAAATATCCCGATCTGCCCGGCTTTGCGTATCAGCTGAAGGACGGCAAGCTGACCGTCACGCTTCCCGAAAGCGATCCCAACGCGGCTTGCTGGTTTGAGATAGACGTATAAATACGTCAACCTTGCATACTACCGTAAATGCTGAACGAAAAAGGGCTGCTTCACGTTCGTGAAGCAGCCTGTTTCGTATTACAGTATCGTACTGACCCAGCCCCACGCGGCATCTCCGGACGGGACCGTCGGAACGGTATACTCAACTCCGTTGAGCGTCACGGACGCGGATCTGCACTCGACCGGGAACGGCCCGAATCGCACGGCGACCGTTCCGGACGGCTTGTCTCCCTTGAACGATACCGAGATCGTCTGCGAGGAACCGTTTACCGGCGACAAAGTCATATCTGCGGTCATTGCGGTATTCTGTACCGGGAAGTCGGTCAGCTCGACGCCCCATCCGTGCGGCAGGCGCGGCATGATCTTGATCATCCCGTTCCGCATGGGGGAAAGACCGACCGCCAGCCGCCAGCACTTCATCGCTTCGGCCAGCTGAACGAGGTTTGCAAGGTCGCCCTGACGGCGCAGGATGCCGCGCTTCGTATCCACGCAAAGCCCCTCGGGAACGAGGAACGGCTCCGGCAGGCGCGGCGACCAGCACAGCTTGCAGAGCGAGGAAAGCAGCCGGTCGGCGTCGGCGGTCTGGTCCAGAAGCAGCGCATTCTGCGTGATCATGCAGTGATCGTATCCGATACCGGGCGCGCCGTACCACCCGAACCTGACGGTATTCTCAAGATCATACCGATAGGAGGCGCGGGAACGCGCTACCCAATCGGCGGGCATATCGGCTGTGTCGAAGCCGTACACGTCAGACAAGAAGGTCACGACGGGATCGTGGAAGAAGCCGTGCTTTTTGTACAGCCAGCCGCTGCCGTCCGTGAGACCGCGGTCTATGCCGCCGCGCAGCCGGTCGGCGTAAGCACGCCATTTTGCCGCCTCGGCTTGCTTGCCGACCGCATCCGCTATGTCTGCGTAGCAGGTAAGTCCCAGCTGGCACGGGATATTCGCGTACAGTGTGTAAGCGTTCATCGCCGCCTCCGTCTCGCCGTACAGAAGGTCGTTTTCAACGAAGGAAAGCTCCGGGTGATCGAAGCACCAGACGATCCATTCCGCCGCCTCGTTGATATACGTCCAATTCTCCAGCGCCTCGTCTGCGCTGCTGCCCCTGTTGACCCACGTCAGGTAGTTGGCCAGCATCATAAGTCCGTGACCGTCCGTCTCCTGATTGCCGAGATTCTCGTATTCGTCCCCGAAACGCTTTTTGGTGTAACGGGTCGGCCACGCGGAGGCCGTTGAGCCTTCCGCATCGTCGCACAGCGCAGGCACGCCGATCTTTGACAGCACCTGAGAGTATATGTACGGCTTGTTGGGCATGACGGAAAAGTGACCGGGGATGGGTACGCCGCCGAGCGTCTTGCCTTCACGGGGGTACGTCATCATCCAGTCGTCGCCGTACAGTGCCGCAGCCTTTGCCTTGTCCTTGTGGCCGTAGGCGTTCAGCGTCATGATGGCGCGTCCCGCGTCACGCGAGTAGAATGCGTCGTAGTAGGAATTGGCCCGCATGACGTACGGACCGAAGCCGTCGTACCGCCACGAGGGCGCATCCTTGTACGACGTGTGCAGCATCCCGCCGTCCTCCGTGCGGTCGACGAGGTTTTTCATGTTGACCCAGACGCTGGCGGTAGCGATGCCGGAAAGCTCTCCACCAAAGAAGCGGACCTTATAAGGCAGCCCGTCGGCAGGGAAGTCGAAATCAGACGGAGCGTCCGCGAAATCGGAGTCAAAGGTATGCAGTGCCCGGCATATTGTCTCCAACGCGGAGCGTACTGCAGCCGGCACTTCCTCCCCGAGCACGACGGGATGAGCGGCAAAGAACGCGGCGGTCTGCGCGCCCTCAACCGGGAGACTTTCCGCATCCGATACGCGGGCAGAGGTAAAGACGGGATGACCGTTGTGGCCGTCCACGCCGGAGATCGTGACGGAAACGACCTCCTTGTCCGCAAGGGACACCCGCAGCGTCCACTCCGGTGCGTGGTCAAAGGCACCGAAGACGGAAAGAGATGACCGGAGAGCGTCCGTGAGCGCGGGATCGGTATCGGGACCGAAGAACGGCGCGGGACTTTCGTTCCAGACGGAGTGCAGCCACAGCGTCCAACCCAGCACGAGCGGCACCGATGCGGTGCTGCCGTCGCCGTATGCGACGGTCAGGTATCCGAGCGTATCCCCGATGAAGCGGATGTCAGCCGGGTTGCTCGTACCCCACGGGGGGCAGCCGGAGTCCTCGGAAAAGTGACCTCCGGTCAGGTAAAGGTAACGCCCGCGGGCCGGAGTACCGACAGACAGGGTGTAAGAATTCACGCAGGATGCCGAAGCACGTGTATCATCCATAAAAATGCCTTTCTCCCGCAGGGGATGGCGGACAGAGAATAAGCGGCTGTTCCCCTTTACGGGTAGTATAACACGGTGCGGAAAGGCTGTCAAGAGCCGCGTGAAAAAAAGAGAGCGCCGTATAGGCCTTCTGACACATTTATCCGCACAGGCGATCCCCGCCTTCGGTCCGGCCTGCCGGGATCGGTTTGATCCCGCAGAAAATCGTTTTTTAGAAAAAATCCGGTAACGGCTGTTGATTTCCGCCACGGGATGTGATATAATTGAATCAAATCAATAACAGGAGGATGAAACCATGTCACTCTCGTCTTTTCTGAAAAAGCTGTTCTCGTCCGAGACCGCTCCCGAGGCTGAGAAGAAACCCGCCTTTACCAAGAAAACGGAGACCTTTACCTTCGACAAGCTCCCGATGAACGTCGAAGAACTCAAGGCGCTCCCCGAGGCATCTCTCGATACCCCTTTCAAGACGGCAGCACTGACCGTGATCGCATTGAACGCCTACGCCTCCAATGCCGATAACGGTGCCGCCATGCTCAACTTCCTCAAGGGTCCGCAGCCCCTTACGCCCATGGAAAAGCAGTTCATACGCGACCGTTTCATGGACGGCAAAACGTACGTCCCGATCTCCTTCTTCGCAGGTACCTCGCCCGACAATAATTATACCCCCTCAGTACCCTATACCATCATGGTCAGCGATAACCCCTACTCCTACAACGACAGCACCTACGTCAGCCTGTGGCTGACCTCCTCCGGTGCCGACAGCCAGCGTCAGATCAAGCTGCGTCAGAAGCCCAGCACCGGCGAATGGTTCCTCTGGGAGCAGTACATACTGTCCGATATCAGGAAACCCAAGTCCGAGGACCCGTGGGCCTGACCACGACATGAACGACGTCGTGGATCGCGCGGATAGGGTAACGGTATGCATGGGCAAGGGGGCGCAGCGGGACGCCGCAGAGGCGCTGGCGCGCCGCGTCGGCGCCCCCTTGTCCGACGTCCCGGGACCTGAACTGACTCTTCTTATCGATGCGAACGGTGTATCCCTCAACGGGTACGGTCTGACCTATCGCGGAGATTTCACGGAAATGCTCCCCCGTATGACCGAGGGCCGGCTGGCACACGAGATGCTCGTACACGTCTCCAAGCCGAAGGATTATTCACAGACGCTCCGAGCCGTGGACGCTACGGCCGGTATGGGGGAGGACTCCATCCTGTTCGCCGCCGCCGGGTACGAGGTCACGCTTTTCGAGCAGGATCCCGTCATCGCCGCGCTGCTGAAGGACGCACTTCGCCGCGCCAAAAAGCACCCTGTGCTGGCTCCCATCGTCACAAGGATGACGCTCATAGAAGGAAACAGCATCGAGATGATGCCGAAGCTCGGCTTTGAGCCGGACCTCATATATCTCGATCCGATGTTTCCCGCGCGGCAGAAGTCCGGACTGATCAATAAAAAACTCCAGCTCATCCAGAAGCTGGAGCATCCATGCGTCGAGGAGGAGGAGCTGCTGAACGCGGCTCTCGCCGTCAACCCTCGCAAGATCATCATCAAGCGCCCGCTCAAAGGACCGAATCTTGCCGGACGAAAGCCGCATTACTCGGTAGAAGGCAAGGCTATCCGTTACGATTGCCTCGTTTTCCCAAAAAGCTGAACAAAAACAGGGCTGCCGTGGATACGGCAGCCCTGTTTTATGCTTTTTGCGGGGTGCTTCCCCACACTCCTGACCCCGCGTGGGCGTTATGATACAAACACGCGATACGCGATGATACCTAAAAAGGCGGGCGCCCATAACAGCACCCGCCAATCTCGTTCAGCGTACACTGAACCTTGTTTAGTTATTCTTTTATGGAAGTTCTTGGGATCATCAAGCCCTTCTTTCAAGAAGGGCTTAAGCGGGTGCAGTGCAGATCCCTGCACGCTCTCTTACAGCTTCCCATGCGGCAGACAAGGATCCATCGGTGCTTCGCGGTCGAAGTGAGAGCTCATGACGTAGGGGAGACCGGACTCGGCGCTCTTCAGGACGCCTGCCATCGTCTCGAGGACGTGAAAGGTCTGCTTGCAGGTGGTGCGTCCCGGGCGGCCCGTCTCGATGGCGACGGCGATATCGTCCAGCCCGAGGCAGCGGGAGTTCTCGGCATAGTCGAAGGTCACGGGATAAGTCTCGTCCTTCCCGGTCTCACCGTTGTGGAAGATTATCGCGGTCGCCGCGCCGGCCTCACCGTTCTTCAGAACGAGGTTGCCGCCGAAGCAGTTGGGGTCCGGAACGTACAGCGTACCCTTGGTGCCGTAGATCTCGATGTTGGTCTGACGGGTGCTGAAAATATCGAACGAGGTCAGAAGAGAAACCGTGATGCCGGAATCAAAGTGCAGGAAGGACTCGATATGCGTCGGGGTGTTGACCTCGATGATCTCACCCTTGTGCGGATCGGCGGTGATGAGGCGGGTCGGGTAGGACGTGTGCGCGTACCCGTAAACGCTCTTGATGCCGCCGAGCAGATTGATGAGCGCGGTGATGTAGTAGGGACCCATGTCGAACAGAGGACCGCCGCCGCGCTGATAGTAGAAGTCGGGATCCGGATGCCACGATTCCACACCGTGTGACGCCATAACGCAGCGTCCGCCGATGACGTCGCCGATCAGACCGTCGTCGATCAGCTTGCGGCAGGTCTGGATGCCCGCACCCATGAAGGTATCGGGCGCACCACCGAGATACAGACCTTTTTCGTTTGCGAGCTTCACAAGCTCGATGCCCTCCTCAAGGTCGGCGCCGAGCGGTTTCTCACAGTAGACGTGCTTTCCGGCAAGCAGGGCCGCCTTGGACACCGCGTAATGCTGGTAGGGGCGCGTCAGATTCAGTACGATGTCGATCTCCGGATCCGCAAACAGCTCCTCCATCGTATCGTACAGCTTCGGGATATTGTACTGCTTCTGCGCGTTCTCCGCGCGCTCCCGTATCAGATCGCACACCGCGACAAGCTCGACGTCCTTGAAGACGTTGAAAATATTGTGCAGGTAGATGCCGCTGATGCAGCCGACACCGACCATTCCGACTTTCAGCATGATTTGATCCTCCTCATCAATACATTTTGGCGGTATTCTCGTACTTCGCACCGTCAAGACCGTGCGCCTCGGCATAAGCCTTGCCCTCGGCAGCCCACAGCATACCGCGCTCCATCAGCACTTCGGCAGCAGGTGACTTTTCAAACACGTCGTCGTGGTGCCCGAGCGAGCAGTAGAAGACGCGTCCGATGCCCCAGAACTTGGTCCACGCAACCGGCATATCTACAGGCTTGTTGGCGGCGTGGTAGTAGTTGACAACGGGGAAGCGCGTGGTCGCCAGTACCTCGATGGAGGGATCGACGTGGAGATAGTACTGCTCGGAGCAGACCTCGAAGTCATCGAGACCCTCAACGATGGGAGACGAGCCGTGCCGGATGTTGACCGTATACTTAACGCCGTCTCCTCCGGGGTGAGATACCCACTGACCGCCGGTCATGAACTGCCATTCGGTGTCCTGCCGGAAGGAATCACACATTCCGCCGTGACAGCCCGCAAGACCGACGCCGTGTGCAACGGCATAGGAGACGTTGACGGAGCATTCGTGTGGCAGATCACTCATGGTCACGCTCGACACGATAAGATCGTACGTCATCAGCTTTTCGCGGTCGCGCAGGCAATCCGTTCCCTGAAAGCGCTCGGTCTCAAAACCGTTCTTTTGCAGAAGCTTTTCAAATCTGAGGGACACGAGATCGGGCTGATGTCCGTCCCATCCGCCCCAGAACAGAAGCGCTCTTTTCATAAGACCCCTCCTTGTAAAACATAATTACTGTATAATATTGTACCACGGTCCGGTCAGGATTGCAAGAGTTTTCCCGAAATTCACCGGCCCGATTTTACAGAATGGCAGGATACGGCATACCGGCGTGCAGCTGTCAGTACAGCTCCGCAACTGCCGCCTGACCCGGCTGTACTGTCACGGACGTGCCGTCAGAGGACGCCCGCCCGTATACGGCGCCCGTCCGCATCCCTGTGGGTACGGACACCGTCTGTTCTTCGCCCGTGGTGTTGTGCAGTACGAGCAGACCGCCGTCCGCGTTCCCGACGTAGTCGCAATGCAGACCGAGGGGCGCCTCCGGGAAGCGGGCAGGCTCACCGATGATACGGCGGATAAAGGACAGGCTCCCGGGCGCACCCGTGCGGATGAAGCCGAGGGAAAGCAGCGTCGATACGTCGATGATGCGTCCCTTGCCGACGTTGTACGAGCAAATGGCAGGACGACCATCGTCCGTGCGGGCCAGAACCTGACCCTCATCACCCGTATAGGTGACGAAGAACTGTTCTCCGATCAGACGCTCACCGGCGTCGGTAACGGCTTCAAACCGGTTGCCGCTGCCGAGTACGATGCCGTCATATCCGTTGGCGATCATGGAAGCGGAATACACCTTATCGACCTTCTTTCCGAGCAGCTCGGCCATGCCGCAGCCCGGAAGATTGAAGCAATGACGGCCTGTCGATCTGTCAACTGACCCGAACAGCGATTCTATGATGACCGTCCCGCCCTGCTCCACGTATTCACGGATCCGTTTGACCTTCCCGTTGTCAAAGAGGAACACGGCAGGGAAGTAGACAGCCTTATACCGGGAGGCAAGGCCGTTATCGAGATCATCCGCGCACAGGAAGTCGACCGCATAGCCGCCGCGGTACAGCAGCTGATACGCTCCGGACATGGATTGCGCCGTGAGGTCGGTCGAGCCGGCTGCGTCCCACGCGTATATCTCGTTGGCTCTGTCCACGTAGACAGCGGTCTCGTGTCGTGCCGGCGGGCAGGAAAGCACCTCTCGTTCATGCCGGCGGAGCAGCGCAAAGAGGTCCCTCGTCACGCGGTTCCATTCGGTATCGTCTCCGTCAAGCGCGGAGTGACCCCATGCGGGCGCCTCATTGCCAAGCGTTTCCGGACGGTACTGCCAGAACAAGAAGCCGCGGCTTCCGTGCGCGAGCGGAATGAAGATATGACGGACAAGATCAGACTCATCGGGGATATGGAAGCCGCTCAACGCCATTCCGTATGCCGCGTGGATCTCAGAATTGATCATAGGCTTGCCCTTGGCCGCCGACTTGAGCAGATCAGCTGCCATGGGATCACTGCCCACGCTGTTGCCGACGAGATCCCCGTATGCTCCGATGGCAAAATCGTCCGAGCAGCAGGAGACGGCGTTGAATATGGGCATGGGGACGGTATGACACATCACCGGATGAACGCGGTCGAACTCCTTGACGGTGTCCACACGCATCCGGAACTCTTCCGTGATCGTGTCACAGAAGAATTCGCGCCAGTCGATCATATCGGCGGTCGTTCCGACGGTGCGCGGGATCTCAACGTCCTCAAACGAACGGTACCGGCGGCCCCAGACCTGATTCAGCTTACTGATATTTCCGTACCGGCGGGCGAGCCAGCGCCGGAACGCGGCACAGCTGTTTTCACAGCAGCAGACGAGGTCACCGACGACAGGCTTTCGCAGAAGCCCGACGGTCAGCTCCGGTTCGTTCCATACGTCCCACATCAGAAGCGCGGGATGATCCGCATACCGCGCGGCACAGGCGCGGATGAATTCGATCCGCAGCTGCCGCGCCTCCTCATGGTGGAAGCACGGACCCGGTGCGCCGCCGATCTGGCGGTAGGAGGGCGCATATCCCCGCAGGACGACGCCATGGACGGTTATCATCGCGGCGTCGGGATACTTGCGGTCAAGCCAGACCGGCGTAACGTCAAGGATCAGATTGAGGACAGCCTTGAGCTTGTACTTTACGCAGAGGCGCATCAGCTCGTCAATGTCCGAAAAGTCGTAGACGCCCTCCTCAGGCTCGTTCCAGCGCCATTGCAGCCACAGCTTGACGGTATCGTATCCGTCGGACGCGAGTTCTGAGAGATCCTTTTCCCATTCGGACGGCGCGGGCGTGGGCGCACGGTAGTATTGGAATCCCATCGGTATGTGATCGTAAGTCACGTCGATACCTCCTATACCTTGTAAAGAATGGTATTGATTTCATTATATACCGTGGACGATCGAATGTCAAGGCGGAATGAAGGTATCTGCAAGGAAAAGAAGGTAATCAAAGGAAAAAATACGTAAGCGTATTGCTTTCCATCCGAAGATATGGTATAATACAGGTAAATCCGGATGCGGGGAGGATACGCAAGAAGATGAACATGAAAGACGTTTCATACGCGGCAGATCGTCTGCCCTCCGATATATCACCGGCCGTTACGGCGTTTCTCGGCTGCTGCCAGTATTACAGCGACCGGCTGACAGCAGGCATCGCGAACGACGAGCGGTGGGTCTACTCCAATACCGACCTGTGGGTCCCGCAGGCTACCTGCTTTGACGTCATGGTCGGGAGTGGTCATCGAGGCGCTAACTGCGCCATGATGTCCAATTGGGCACTGATGGATATCGGCGCGATACCGGACGGGATGCGCTTCTGGGGCGATATCCATGATGACTTTGCCCGCCGCGACGTCGTCATGCCTTACCTTGACGCGGTCCTGACCGTCACAGACTATAGACCCGCACGGCCCGCCTTCCGGGAACTCTTTGAGGCGGGAGAGGTTCGTCCGGGAGATATTTTCCTGTCGAGGCTGCATACCTTCATCTGCAGGGACATGAACAGTTTCTTTGCCTGCGGACATGATACCTTCTGGCACTCCGAGGATGACGCCCCCACGGAGGACGGCGCACACGCGGTATTTGACAACTGGGTCCGCCCGTTCGAGGGCTGCGGCAACTATACCATTCCGGTCAATTTCCGGCTCCGTATCCGCGATGAATGGGCTCCCAAGGGGTATCGGGACAGGGACGGCATCCGTCGGTATCTGTAAAGAAAGAATGAGGTAAGTATTATGGAATTCAGAGAACTCGGCAAAACCGGACTTCGCATTTCCCGCATGGGCTTCGGCGGTATCCCGATCCAGCGCATCGACGCGGAAGGGACGAAAACGCTGATGCTCCGGCTCGCGGAGGAAGGCGTCAACTATATAGACACCGCGCGGGGATATACCGTCAGCGAGTCCTACCTCGGATACGCGCTGGAGGGGATCCGTGACCGCTTTGTCCTTGCGACCAAGAGCATGGCGCGCACCGCTGACGCGATGGAAAAGGATATAGCGACAAGTCTTGCAAACCTCCGCACCGATCATATCGATCTGTATCAGGTACATAATCCGAGTATGGAGCAGCTTGACACCGTCGTTGCGCCGGGCGGTGCGCTTGAGGCACTCAAGCGTGCAAAGGCGGACGGCAGGATCGGACATATCGGTCTGACCGCCCATTCCGCAGAGGTTTTCAAGCGTGCGCTGACTCTGGATTGGGTAGAGACGATTATGTTTCCCTACAACATCGTAGAGCAGCAGGGCGCGGACCTGATCCGCGAGGCGGCAGGAAAGGGGATCGGATTCATAGCGATGAAGCCGCTGGCGGGCGGTGCCATCGAGGACGCAGCACTCGCGCTGCGGTACGTCTGCGCCAATCCCGGCGTCACTGTCGTCATACCCGGTATGGCAGAGGTCGGAGAGCTTGAGCAGGACCTCGCGGCCTGTGCAGACGAGACACCGCTGACAGAAGATGAATATGCAAGGATCGACGCTGTCCGGCAGCAGCTCGGGACGTCCTTCTGCCGTCGCTGCGGCTACTGCGCGCCCTGCACGGTCGGCATCAACATTCCGAGCGTTTTCCTGTTCGCGGGGTATCTTGAGCGCTACGGTCTTGAGAACTGGGCGCGTGATCGTTACGCTTCGCTGAAGGTCAAAGCATCCGCGTGCGTCGAATGCGGTCAGTGCGAGACGAGATGCCCGTACAGCCTTCCCATCCGCGGGATGCTGAAGAAAGCGGCTGAGGAATTCGGGGAATGAAATGGCGCTTGTGGGGCTCTGCCCCACGCCCCGGGGATGCGCTTATGGGACTCTGCCCCGCGCCCCGCTTAAGAATCTCAAGAACTTTTATGCAGGGATAAGGATTGATTAAGGTTGAGTTTACGCTGAAAGAGACAGGTGGGTGCCGTCACAGGTACCCACCCTTTTCATAAACATCCACACGGAGACCCCTGACCCCGCTTAGGATCGGGCAGATGGCATCTGCTCGATCCGTGCAAAGCCGGGTAAACGGGGACGTCTCGTCTGCTTCGCAGCACCGCGCTCCCGCAGGATGAGGGTGCAGGGAGAAGAGCCGCCGCAGGCGGCAGGGCGCAGCCGCTCCCTTCTCCCTGCTATAAATAAAGTATTTCCCCCCGCCCGTGGGGCGGGGGGCCAGGGTGGGGAAAAAGATACAGCAGACCTTCCGGCGATGCGGAAACGCCCGGCCTTCTTCTGTTCGCCGCGAAGGCGGTAACATCATCACGAATGCCGCCGTCTCCCGACCTCTCCCCTCGCTACCGCGAGCAGCCTATCAATATCATGGTCAAAGAACTCGCGGAACGCCGCACAATGCCTGTTCAGCGCCGGATGACCGTTCTCGAACGGCTCCCGCTCCCGACGGCATCCGCCGCGGCACAACCGCAGATACCGGCAGGCCGCACATTCCTCCGACACGTACCGCGACGAGCTGACAAACGCTTTCGCCTTTTCGGACGTCAGCAGCTCCGCAAGACTGCTTTCCCGCAGGTCGCCGAGCCGCCATTCATCCGACGCGTAAAAATCGCAGGGATACACGCTGCCGTCGCTCTCTACCGTCCCGCAGACCGTGCAGCAGCCGGTCATGGCGCAGCTTTCGGGCGGAAAGCCCTGCAGGATGCGGACGTAGTTGTCGAAATTCCGGACGCTCACGTACTGCCCCCGCATCAGATCGCGGTACCACAGATCGAACGTCTGCCGAAGAAAGTACGCGTAAGCGTCCTCCGACAGGAAATGACCGCCCTCCGCCCCGACCGGATCGAGGCAGGGAATGAACTGCACGTAGCCGTACTTTTTCAGCGACTCGTATACCTTGATCGGATGCTTGGCGACCGCATCCGTGACCACGCACAGGACGTTGAAGTCGACGTGGTGCTTCCCGAGGACCCGCGCCGCGGCAGAGACCCTGTCGTAGGTGCCGTGCCCCTCGGCGTCCGGACGCATCGCGTCGTGTATCTCACGGCAGCCGTCCATCGACAGCCCGACCAGAAAACGATGCTCCGCCAGAAACGCTGCCCATTCGTCGTTTACTGCGTACCCGTTGGTCTGCAGGGAGTGTGACACGGGCAGACCCTTGGTGTTGTACCGTTCCTCCAGAGCAAAGAGGAGCCGATAGAGATCCGGCCCGGCGAGGGTCGGCTCTCCGCCCTGGAATATGAGGTTGACGGATCGGTCGGCGTACTCAAAAACGCGCCTGACCAGCACCTCGAGCGTTTCGGCCGTCATCAGACCGAAGGACGGAACCGACCGGTGCCGCGCGGTATCCGCGTAGAAGCAGTAGCGGCAGCGCATATTGCAGAGGGAGGATGACGGCTTGATCATCAGGGTAAGGGGCGGCATCGCGGGACCTCCTGTTTTGGGGCGTTGTCACTATTATATCACCTCTGTACCGACTTGTCAACGGTTGATATATTACCCCTTATAAGCTTCTGCCCCCACCCCCCTGACCCCCCGCCCGGCGGGCGGGGGGCCGGGGGTGAGGGAAAAGGTTTAATTGAATATCCGGCGATGCAGCACCGCTTGGGCCCCGGCGAACGATTTCCGCATCAGAGCGGGGATAGAGAGGCCCCGCGACTGCGTTTAAAAAAGGCGGGTGCCCGTGACGGCACCCACCTGTCTCGTTCGGCGTAAACCGAACTTTTGTTTATTTATTGCCCATAAAGTTCTTGGGATCCTTAAGGGCTTCTTGAAAGAAGCCCTTAAGCGGGGTCCGGGGCAGAGCCCCGGCGGGGGCGTGGGGCAGAGCCCCACACGCTCTCCGGAAATCACTCCATCTGAGCGAGCTTGTCGTTGGTCTTCTCGAGACCCTTGGTGATGGACTTCTGCCAGGATCTGGTGGAAGAAGCGATGGTATTCTTCTTACCGCCGAAGTGGTTGCGCAGCGTGTCGCGGGTATTGACGGACAGCATAGCGGAGCAGGTGGAGGCGAGGTCAAAGTCGAGAGAGTCGAAGATCAGCTCGAGGATGACGGCAGACTCGGGATCCTGCATATATCTGGAGGACAGGGTGTTCTCGTAGTAAGCGGGACGGATCTTGAGGTAGGAGTGGTAAGCCATAGCCTCGAGGACGGCAGACAGCTCGGACTGACGGGACTCGTCGCCGATACCGGCGGAGATACCGATGGAGCTGACCTGATCCTGCACGTAGGAGTGGTAAGCGGGCTGCTCGGCGGAGAACTTCGGGATGGGCGCGATACCGTAGGTCATGGCAGCGAGGTCGGAGAAGTTGTGCTCCATGTTCCAGAAGATGATCGTGGCCATCATGGTGTGACCGAGGCAGAAGGTCTCGATGATGTTGTTCAGACCGACGTCATCCTCGGTGGAGGAGTTCCAGATGTAGGCGCCCTGATCGTTGAAGATCAGCTGGGTCTTGGTGACGAGGTCGGAGAGTGTGTCGAGGACGTCCGCGTTGAAGATCAGCTCGGAGGTGTCGGGATCCTTGATGACGAAGTGCAGATCGGAGGCGACCATGTACGGGTCGACGGAAACGCAGTTGCCGGAAACGAAGCCGAAGGAATCGCCCTTGGACTTCTTGTTGTCGCCGTCGAGATCGACGTATCTGCCGGTCATGATCTTGTACTGGTAGTCGAGAGACCACTCGTTGTTCATGACGACGTCATACAGATCCTTTTCCTGCTGTGCCTCGAACTCGGTCTTGTTGTAGACGGTCAGGTACATCAGACGGAACATGGACAGCGCGATGGGACCGGAGGCGAGGAACTGACGGTTCTCGTCGGTGAAGGTGACCATGTCGTTGTAACCCTGCGTCCAGTAGTGCTTGGAGGTGTCGATGTACTCCAGCTTGTTGAGGTCGAGGTAGTTGCCGTTGATGGCGGGGGTCATGGAAACGTGGGACGCGTTGATGATGATGTCGAACGCGTGCGCGCCGGCCTTGACGTCGTTGGTCAGCTTGGTAACGATCTCACTGTCGTCGTCGCTTTCGAAAGCGAAATCGACGTTCAGACGGTTCTTGACGATGTCGTTGCGCTCGTAGACGGCATCGTTGATGATGGCCTGCGTAAGCTGCTCGGCGTAGACCTCGTCAGCACGGCCGGTGTGGATACTGTACAGGATGGTGACGGTGTCGCCGCCGTAGTTGAGGTTGCCGGGCAGCTCGCACTCGTAGCGCGGGTCTCCGGTCTCTTCCTCCTGCATGGTGCTGTTGCCGGACTTCGTGTCTTTCTCATCGTCGCCGGAATCGGCACAGGCTGCCATGCTGACGACCATCATCAGCGCAAGCAGCAGACAAAGGAACTTTTTCATGGTGTTCATCCTTTCAAAATGATATTGGTGTACAGGCGTCAGACGGGAGCTGCATACTCCCTCCCGATTATTTTATAACAAACGGACCGTTTTGTCAAGAGCAAAACGGAAATTCGGGAACCAAAATCAGACCGTCCCCTCCAGCTTTGCCTTGTCCTGCTGCAGCTGGTACAGACTGAAGTACCGGCCCTTCTTCGCCAGCAGCTCCTGATGCGAGCCCTGCTCGATGATCTCACCGTGATCCAGCACGATGATGGTGTCCGCGTGCTGCACGGTCGAGAGACGGTGCGCCACGACCAGCATCGTACCGATGTTCATCATCTTCTCCAGCGAATCCTGGATCAGGAGCTCGGTTTCGGTGTCGATGTTCGCCGTCGCCTCGTCGAGGATCATGACCTCGGGCTTGTGGACGATCGTCCGCGCGAAGGAGAGCAGCTGACGCTGGCCCGCGGAGAAGTTGTTGCCGCGGTCACGGACCGGATCGTCCAGCCCGTCGGAGAGCTTGTTGATGAAGTGATCCGCGTTGACGTAGCGGCAGGCCTCCATCACCGTGTCGTCGTCGATCCCCTCGGCGCCGAGCAGGATGTTCGACCGGATCGTGCCGGAGAACAGGAACACGTCCTGCAGCATCTGCCCGAAGTGCCGGCGCAGAGACGCGATCTTATACTTCTTGATGTCCATGCCGTCGATCAGGATCTCGCCCTTCTGGATGTCGTAGTTGCGGCAGATCAGCGACAGGATCGTCGTCTTGCCGGAGCCGGTCGCGCCCACGAAGGCGACCGTGTCGTTCGCCTTCACGTGGAAGGACACGTCCTTCAGCACCCACTCGTCGGGGATGTACCGGAACCACACGTGGCGGAACTCGATGTCGCCCGTGATATGCTCCACGTCCACGGCGTCAGGCTCGTCCACGACCTCGGGCTGCTTGTCCATGACCGTGAACACCTTCTCACCGGACGCCATGGCCGACTGCAGCCAGTTGAACATCTCGGCGAGGGATTGGATCGGGTTGAAGAACTTGTTGATGTACATATAGAAGGAGACGATCACGGAGGACGTCATCGTCTGACCGAGGAACTCGCTGTTGCCGATGTATCCCTTGCCGCCGAGCCAGAACAGGCACAGCACCGAGGAGATGTACAGCATATACACGGTCGGGCGGAACACGCCGAAGACGAAGATCTGATCCTTCTTGGCCTTGTACAGCTTCCCGTTGCGGTCGTCGAACTCACCCTTCTTGTGCGCCTCGCGGTTGAAGATCTGGATGATCTTGATGCCGGAGAGGTTCTCGGAGAGGAAGGTGTTGATGTCCGTCGTACCGTCCTTGACGCGGCGGTACGCGCGGCGGGAGAACTTGCGGAAGATGATCGTGAACAGCACGATGAACGGCACGAAGCACAGCACCATCAGCGTCAGCATATAGTT
>JAKSPU010000036.1 GCA_024404505.1 Clostridia bacterium | reverse complement strand
CGAAATTTCTGACGGCGCATCTGTACCGTCATCATTGTGCGGTAATGCCTTAAGGCATCACCGCGCAATGCACGGCTGTCGCCTTGACGGCACATATTATCGGATTTATCATTTCCCTGTATAAAGTTCTTCGCTGAGGAAGGGGGGCCCGCCCGCAAAGCGGGCGGGGGAGGGAGAAGCCTTCTTTCAAGAAGGCTTCTCCCTCCCCCGTTCTCTTTCCGGTCAGTGATTCTCAGAACATCGGCTTGACGGCGCCGTTGTAGGTCTTCTCGATGTAGTCCTTGACGGCAGCGGTCTGGAGGGCCTTGACGAGCGCCTGGATCTTGGCGGAATCCTCGTCACCCTTACGGACGGCGATGATGTTTGCGTAGGTCTTTGCGGCGTCACCGGCGACGGACTCGACAGCCAGCGCGTCGGCGATCTTCAGGCCGGCGGCCAGCGCGTAGTTGCCGTTGATGACGGCCACGGTGCCGGCGTCGGAGGTGTTGAGCTGGGCGGGAACGAGGTCGGCCTGCACGGGCTTGACGTTGTAGCCCTTGTTGTCCACGATGTCGAGAACGGTCACACCGTCAGCGGCGTTGGCGCCGTCCTTCAGGGTGACAAGTCCCTCCTGCTGGAGCAGGAGCAGGGCGCGGGTCTCGTTGGAGTCGTCGGCGGGGATGATGATGGTCGCACCGGCGGCGATGTCGGCGACCTTGGTCACGCCGTTGCCGAACAGGCCGAAGGGCTCATAGTGGATGGAGGCGGCGGACACGAGGTCAGTGTTGTTCTCCTTGTTGTAGCTGTTCAGGTAGGGGGTGTGCTGGAAGTAGTTGGCGTCCAGCTCCTTGTCGGACAGCGCCTTGTTGGGCATGACGTAGTCGTTGTAGATCACGATATCCAGATTCCAGCCGTCGGCGGCAAGCTCGTCCTTGATCTGGGCGAGGATTTCACCGTGGGGAGTGGAGGTCGCGCCGACCTTGATGGTCTTGGCGTCGGAGCCGCCGCAGGACGTCATGGCGGCGAAGGAAAGCACGAGGGTAAGTGCGAGTACGAGGGTAAGCAGCTTTTTCATGGTGTTTTTCTCCTTTTAATAAATGGTTTCTATAGTTTGCCAATGGGTAACGAAGGATTGGGGGTCACTGGTGGGTGCGCTTGTCGGTCTTGCGGGCGATGAACATACCGACCTCCTGCAGCACCTGCACGATGATGACCATGAGGATGACGCACACCCAGGTGATGTCGTCCTTGAAGCGCTGGTAGCCGTAGACGATGGCGATGGAGCCGAGGCCGCCGCCGCCGATGGTGGAGGCCATCGCGGAGTAGCCGAGGATCGTGACCGTGGAGATCACCGCGCCGACGATCAGCGCGGGCTTGGCCTCCGGCAAAAGCACCTTGGTGATGATCTTGAAGTTGGGGGTGCCCATTGCCTGCGCCGCTTCGATGACGCCGGGGTTGACCTCCTTGAGCGAGGATTCGACCATGCGGGCGACGTAGGGGGCAGCCGCCACGACCAGCATGACGACCATGGCCTTGTTGCCCATGCTCGTGCCGACGATGAGCTTGGCCAGCGGCAGCATGGCGACCATCAGCACGATGAACGGGATGGAACGCAGGATATTGACGATCACGCCGAGCACCTTGTTCAGCCACGCGACAGGCTTGATGCCGCCTTTATCGGTCACGGCAAGGATGACGCCGAGCGGAAGGCCCAGCCCGTAAGCGATGAGCGTGGAGAGCAGCGTCATGTATACGGTCTCCCAGATGCCGGTCTGGAGGATGCCCTGTTCCCAGAGCTGCTTGAGCATATCTGAAATCATGACTTACACCTCCAGATTGTACGACGGGAAATTGTGGTCGAGCCACGCAAGCACCCGCTGTACCTGACGTTCCTCGGGAGGCAGTTCCAGAAGGATCTGACCGTACGCCTTGCCGCCGATGTCCTTGGTGTCAGCGGCCATTATGTTGACCGGCACACCGCACTCCAGCACGAGGCTGGACACGACGGGCTTGGTCGAGGATTCACCGTTGAACACGAGGCGGATGCGCCGTCCCGACTCAATGGAGGAGGCGACCTTCACACGCGGGAGGATCAGCTCCTTGGCGCGCTCGGACTGCGGGTTGGCGAACACCTCGTCCACGGAGCCGATCTCGACGATGTGGCTCTTGTCGATCACGGCGACGCGGTGGCAGATCTTGTCGATGACGGTCATTTCGTGCGTGATGACCACGACCGTCACGCCCATCGTGCGGTTGATGGTCTGCAGCAGCTCGAGGATGGCGGCGGTGGTGTTCGGGTCAAGCGCGGACGTAGCCTCGTCGCACAGAAGGTAGTGCGGCTCGGTGGCAAGGGCGCGGGCGATGGCGACGCGCTGCTTCTGACCGCCGGAGAGCTGAGAAGGGTAGGAGTCTTTGCGGTCGGCAAGACCTACCAGCTCCAAAAGCTTCATCGCACGGGCAACGGCCTTATCCTTCGGCGTGTCGATCAGCTCGAGCGGGTACAGCACGTTGCGGAGGACGGTGCGCTGCTCAAGCAGATTGTAGCTCTGGAAGATCATGCCGATATTGCGGCGGACGGCCAGCAGCTCCTTGTGGGAAAGTGCCATGAGATCCTGCCCGTCGATGAGGACTTCGCCTGCGGTCGGGCGCTCCAGCAGATTCATGCAGCGGACGAGGGTGGATTTGCCCGCGCCCGAAAGGCCGATGATACCGAAGATCTCTCCATCCCGCACGGTCAGGTTGATGTCGTCCAGCGCGACGATCTCCCCGCTCCCGTGGCGGCTCGGGAAGGTTTTGTTCAGATGTTTGATTTCGATCATGGAAAGGCTCCCTACGCGTTGATTTCGCAGATACAAAAACAGGGGAAGCGATCGGCTTCCCCCAAACGTCCGTCCGCCTCCGTCCGGACACCGGGCGAGGACGGTGACTGATCTGCGTCAGATATGGGTACAGGGAGAACCGACAGTATGACGGGACATGGACATACGGCACATTTCGCACATACGGCACATACACATCATACGCATCATGGCTCTTCCTCCTTGGCTTGACTTGAATGCACCTATTATATAATGGTTTCCCAAATTTGTCAAGGGCTTTTTTTCGGAATCATGCACAAATTTCGGCAAAATTCGGCAGTATTTCCCGTTTTTGCGACGTCCCGGTGCGTCATCGGATCCGGCGGGAACAGACAAGAGGCCCGGCTTCCGCCTGGCCTCCGTCGTTTTGTATATACAGGAAACAACAAAATATTTATAAATAAACCATTGATCGAGTATGCGGAGGGCTGCCGACGTGCATCAGGCCATCGTTTCCAGCATCTTCAACGTCACGTTGTACTTCAACTCCTCGCCGCTGAGGTACCGGCGTGCCTCCTCCAGCATATAGCAGCCCATGCGGAAGCACTCGGCTCCCGCGCTGCCCGCGATGTGCGGCGTCAGAACCACGTTGTCCAGCTCGTAGAACGGGTGGCCCTCCGGGGACGGCTCGGGGTCCGTGACGTCCAGCACAGCCGTCCGCCCCGGCTCCTCGCGCAGGGCGCGGATCAGGTCGTCCTCGATCAGCTGCGCGCCGCGCCCCGTGTTGATGAAGGTCGCGTTGGGGAGCATCTGCGAGAACAGACGGTAGGTCAGCATGCCCCGCGTGGCGGGGATGTTGGCGACGTGGTTGGAAATGGTCAGGCAGTGGGAGAAGATGAAGTCAAGGCTCTCAAGCGTCACACCCAGCGATTCGGCCTTTTCCGCGGAGCAGTAGGGGTCGTAGGCGTAGACCTTGAGTCTGTATTCCCGGAGACGCTGCGCCACGCCGGAGCCGATCGCGCCGAGACCGATCAGGCCGACCGCCGTGTCGTAGTTGCCGCGGAAGGTGCCGAAGTATTTCGACGCCTCGCCGCGCGACGCGCGGTCACGGCTGCACAGGCGGCTCGCCTGATAGAAGCCCTTGTTGGCGAGGATGATCTGCGCGGCCGCGTACTCGATGACGGGAACGGAATTTGCCTGCCACGCGCTGATGACCTTGGCACCCCGCGCGAGGATCGGGCGGGCAAAGCCCTGCACGCTGCCGGCCCCGTAGAAGACGATCTTCAGGTCCGGAACGGACGCTGCCCACTCGTCCGCAGAAAGCCCCGGCATCCCCCACGTCGAGAACAGCGCCTCGGCGTCCGGGATCGCACCGGCGAGAATGTCCTCCTTCCGGTATACGCCGGGATAGAAATCGAACAGGGTCTCCAGTTCCCGGCGGGTCTCCTCGTCGTACACGCGCCGGATGCCGGCCTCACCGCCGCCGTTGACCCACGCGGCTTTCATGCGGACGGGGGCGTCGTTCACGGAAAGCACTTCACTTTCCAGCTCCATCAGCGCCGCTGCCTCGCGCCCCAGCACGGCAGGATCATTGCCCGGGACGAATTCCAGCAGCAGCTTCTTATCGGTAAGCGTGGGGACGCGGCGCAGGACGTCCGTCCAGAAGTCGTGTCCCTCCGCGAGCGGCAGCTTCTCGCCGGACGGCAGCCACGTGAAAACGTGCAGCACCTCAATGTACGGCAGGGCGAGCGTAAGACCGCGGATCAGCTCCTCGCGGGACTTCTTGAAGTCAGGCTGCCAGTACAGCCGGGCATTGGGGCGGTCGATCTCCGCCATCAGCCGGACGGCGGAATCGCTGTCGTCGGTCAGGGTGTTCGGGTGATACTCAAAGGCGACGGTCAGCCCGCGGGCGGCGGCCATGTCGGCGCATTTCCGCGCGTCGGCGACACAGGCGGCGCGCTCGTCATCGGACACCGCGGCGCTGCCCTTCACGCCTGCCCACAGGCGGAGGATCGGGGCACCGAGCGCCTCGGCAGCGTCGAGGTAGGGTGCGAAATCCTGCCCCTGTCCGAGCCGGTAGTAGGTGCCGTAGGACGACACGTACAGCCCGGCGGCACGGGTGGCCTCACCGACCGCGCGTGCGTTCATGAGGTTGGTCTGCGGGACGTGGACGTCGCTGCCCCACTCGATGCAGGACAGACCGGCCTCTCGCGCGGCGGAAATGACGGCGGCTGTGTCCAGCTGCCGGTAGGTGACGGATACGAGCCCGAGATTATGCTTCATGATAAAACTCCTTTGATACAGAATGATATTTCCTGCTTTATTCTTGCTCTGAAGGGGATTGGCGGACGAACGCCTGTGCGCGTCCGATCTTTTCATCTGCTTCCCGCAGCACGCCGAGGCGGGTGAGAAGGTGCAGCACGCCGTAGGCGGCGCGGCCCCGGATGCGGGACGCGCGGCTGTACTCCGCCGCGGTGAACGGCTGCGTCCCGATGGACGGCGGCAGGAACCATTCGACGTAGTCGGCGGCACTTTTCAGCTCGATCTTGCCGACGAGCGCGGTAGGGAAGCGCTCGTAACGGCTGGAGCCGCGCTTGCCGTCCCGGCTCCAGCCGTCGCGGAAGCGGTATTCCTCGATGTCAAGGAACAGAAGTGTCAGCGTAAAGCGCGGCTGACCGATGAAGTCGGACAGCCAGTACAGCTCTCCGGCGATATCTGTGACCTTGCCGTGCTTCGGGGACTTGTTCCGGCTGAGCACGGTGCCGTCGGCAGGGTCGAGCCACGACAGGTATTTGGTGAACGCGATGGGGTGGACGACGGTGACCGGATTGTCCGTGGCGGCAAGGTACAGCGCAAGCTTGCGCTTGAGCGGGTAAAAGCCGCCGGTCTGGATCTCGTATATATGCCCGTCGGGCAGCAGGACGTCGGCGACCTTGTCGGCCTTTTTGCAGGAATTGTCGGGGGCCAGCTCCGGGATGACTTGCTCGTGACAGGCCGTGTCGGGGCTGACGAACAGCTTAAGCGCCGCGTGGAGCCGTTTTTCCCGCAGGGTGCCGATACCGGCTGCGCCCTGCGAGGCGGACAGCGGGCGGCGCATGACCTCTCCGGCGGCCGCGGCGAAACGGGCTGATTCCTCCGGCGCGACGGGCCCGGGCGGAAGAATGTGATTCATGGATATATGTCCTCTTTCATGTACTTTTCAGGGCGGGCAAGAAGGTGTTTCCGTTCGGTATCACTATACCACGAAAGCCGCGGTTTGTCAAGCCGGAAGACGCGTTTTCCCGGCATCCGCAGCCGCTGTCGGACGAAAAAACGCGATATACAATATTTTTGAATTTATTCATTTTTCCGGTTGACTTTTAGGGGAAAGTCGTGTATAATATATAAGTCAAAATGGGTTTATTGTTTATAGAAGACAGAAAGCGCCGTCCGATGCGCGGACGGGGCGTTCTCCGATACAGAAAGGACCGAAAAATCATGGCAAATGATACCAAAACCAAATCCGGCCGCCACGAGGCGAGAGAGGCCGTGTTCACGCTGCTGTTCGAGACCGAGTACCACGACGGGGAGGCGCCGGAGACCATTCTGGCGCGCGCCGCCGAGGACCGCGAGTTCAACGCCGCAGACAAGTATATTACCGCCACCTATCTGGGCGTCATGCAGCATCTTCCCGAGCTGGATGCTCTCATCGGCAAGTACGCCAAGGGCTGGAAGACCGGCCGCCTGTCCCGCGTGTCCCGCGCCGTGCTGCGCCTCGGCACCTACGAGATGACCTTCGGCGGAGTCCCCGCGCCCGTTGCCATCAACGAGGCCGTCGAGCTGTTCAAGAAGTTCGACGATCCCGAATCCAAGACCAAGTCCTTCGTCAACGGCGTCCTGAACGCCGTTAAGGACGCGGTGAAGGACGGTTTCCCGGCTGACCTGATGCCGGCAGCGGAGCCCGCGGAGGAGTCCGCGGAGGAATCCGCAGCGGAAACGCCTGCCGACGATGAATGAATCCCTGCCGTGCTGGGTCGGCTTCGATACCAGCAACTACACCACCTCCGCGGCTGTCGCGGTCCGCGACCCGGACACCCCCGGCGCGCTGAAGATCGCGGCCAACCTGAAGGCGCCCCTGCCCGTCGCGCCCGGAGGGCGCGGTCTGCGCCAGAGCGAGGCCGTGTTCGCCCACGTCAAGAACCTGCCCGGACTCATCGCGTCCCTGCGGGAGATGCTGACGGCGGGCGGGTATACCGTTGCCGGGGCGGGCGTGTCTTCCAAGCCGCGCGACGCGGAGGATTCCTATATGCCCTGCTTCCTCGTGGGCGTCGCAGCCGCGGAGGCGTTCGCCGCCGGAGCCGGATGCCCGCTGTATACGTTTTCCCATCAGAGCGGTCATATCACCGCCGCCCTGTACTCGTCCGGCGCTCTGTACCGGGACCGCGCCGCCGGTCGGCCGCTGACCGGGGACTATCTCGCGTTCCACGTCTCCGGCGGAACGACCGAGGCTGTGGCCGCACACCCGCGCCGCGGCGGCTTTGACGTTGAGCTGCTGGGGCGGGGAGCCGATCTCCACGCCGGTCAGGTCATCGACCGCACGGGCGTCATGATGGGGCTCGACTTCCCCTGTGGGCCCGCGCTTGAGCGGCTGGCGGTGAAGAATCAGAAAAAGCTGCCGCCCGTGAAGCTCTGCGTTCGGGACGGCGTGTGCAACCTCTCGGGTGTCGAGAACCAAGCCGCGAAGCTGTGGCGGGACACGCAGGACGGCCCGCTGGTCGCTTCTTACGTCCTGACCTTCATCGGTCGCACCCTGCGCCTCATGACCGACCAGATACAGGAAAAGCTGGCCGCGCGGGGAAGCGTGCTGCCCGTCGTTTACGCGGGCGGTGTCATGAGCAACCGCTTCATCCGACCCATCTTTTCGGAGGGGACGCGCTGGGAGGTCCTGTTCTCCGAGCCTGCCTTCTCCGCCGACAACGCCGCCGGGATCGCACTTCTGTGCGCCGAGGCGGATATTTCCGCACATGAATCAACAAACTGACCGTCAGACGCTCACGGTCTCCGAGCTGAACGGATGCATCAAGGCCATTCTGGAGGGGACCCCCGTCCTGAAGGACGTGTTCGTGCAGGGCGAGATATCCGGTGCCAAGCTGTACGGCTCCGGCCATTTCTACTTTTCACTCAAGGATACTGACAGCGTCGTCTCTGCCGTGATGTTCAGGGGGCAGTATTCCCGTCTGCGCTTCCGCCCCGACAACGGGATGCGCGTGATCATCAGGGGCCGCGTATCCGTCTACGAGCCGCGTGGACAGTACCAGCTCATCGCAGAGACCATGGCCCCGGACGGGGCAGGCGCTTTGGCGATCGCCTTCGAGCAGCTCAAGGCCAAGCTGAACGGCGAGGGCCTGTTCGATCCCGCCCGCAGAAAGCCGCTGCCGCCGTATCCGCGCCGCATCGGCGTCGTGACGTCGCCTTCGGGCGCCGCTGTCCACGACATCATACGGACAGCCGGCAAGCGGCTTCCGTCCGTGGAGATCCTGTTGTATCCCTCGGCGGTGCAGGGGACTGAAGCGCCCGCCTCGCTGGCGGGCGGTATTCGTTACTTCAATCGCGTGAAGGGGGATTCCGAGCAGGGAGTCGACCTGATCATCATCGGCCGCGGCGGCGGGTCCGCCGAGGATCTGTGGTGCTTCAACGACGAGGGACTGGCCCGCGTCATCGCCGCGTCGGAGATCCCCGTGATCTCAGCCGTCGGTCACGAGGTGGATTTTTCCATCGCGGATTTCGTCGCTGACTGCCGCGCCGCCACCCCGACTGCCGCCGCGGAGACCGCGGTCCCGGACCGGAATGACCTGAACCGCCGTTTGAAGGCGCTGACCGACCGCATGACGGCTGCGATCACGGCAAGCCTGACCGCAGGACGCACCCGGCTCGACCGCGCGGCGTCCGCGCGCGTGCTGGCCGCACCGGAGGGAGTCGTCACACCCCGCCGTGAGCAGCTGGACGCACTGTCCCACAGGCTCGCGCAGGCGTCACCCGCGTCCGCGATCGCACATCACAAGAACCAGACGGACGCCCTCGAGGGACGCCTTGAGCTGTCGATCGCCAATCGCCTCGGCACCTGCGAAAAGGAGCTGCACCGCCTGTGCGGTCAGCTGGAGGCATTGTCGCCGCTCGGCGTGCTGGGCCGCGGTTATACGCTCGTCCGCCGCTCGGACGGCTGCCTCGCGCCCCGCGCGGAGGACCTGTCCGTCGGGGAGAGCATCACGGTCCGCTTCTCGGACGGCACCGCCGACGCGTGCGTCACGGCGCTGCATCCGGACAACACATAATCTGACAAACGGAGAATCACCATGAGTACAAAGAAAACAGAGCAGAAGCCCATGACCTTCGAGGAGGCCGCCGCGCGGCTGGAGGAGATCGTCAGGGCGCTGGAGAGCGGCACGCTGCCGCTTGAAGAGAGCCTGTCCCTCTACGAGGAGGGCGTCCGACTGGTGCGGGACTGCTCCCGCGAGCTGAACGAGGCTGAGCAGAAGGTGAAGGTGCTGCAGAAGACCGCCGAGGGCGAGATCCATCCCGTGGACTTCGCCGCGCCCGACGCCGAATGACCGCCGGAGGAGACGACCATGACCACCTATGAAAAACTGTCCGCCGACCCCGCCCTCACGGTGTCGGTCAAGGCGATGCTGCGGGAGAACGCGGACGCCGTCGAGGCGGTGCTGGATACCCTGTACCGCTGCGGCGGTCCCTGCGACGCGCAGCTGGACGAGGCCTGCCGGTACTCGCTGATGGCGGGCGGCAAGCGCGTCCGGCCCGCGCTGACGCTGGAGTTCTGCCGCCTGTTCGGCGGCACGGACGAGGCAGCCCTCCCCTTCGCGGCTGCCGTTGAGATGATCCACACGTTCTCACTGATCCACGACGACCTGCCCTGCATGGACGACGACGACCTGCGCCGGGGACGTCCCACCAACCATAAGGTGTTCGGGGAGGCTGTCGCGCTGCTCGCCGGAGACGGCATGGCGCTGGACGCCTTCCGGATCGCGGCGGGCAATACCGCCGTGCCTGCCGACGTGCGCGCACAGGCTGCGATGCTTCTGTCCGAGGCCGCCGGCTGTGCCGGGATGGTGCGCGGGCAGATCATGGATATGTACGGGGAGACGCACCGGCTGTCCCTCGACGAGTTGAAACTGCTGCAGGCCCGCAAGACCGGGGCGCTGATCCGCGTTTCCGCCCAGCTCGGCGTGCTGGCAGCGGGAAAGTCCGCCGACGGCCCCGAAATGGCCGCGGCTGTGTCCTTTGCCGAAAAGATCGGCCTCGCGTTCCAGATCGTGGACGACGTACTGGACGTGACCGCAACCGCCGAGCAGATGGGCAAATCGGTCGGCTCGGACGCCGGGCATAACAAGAACACGTTCCTGTCATTCTATACCGTGGAGGGCGCGCTCGGTGAGGCCGCCCGCCTGACGGCGGAGGCTGTCGCCTGCATCGGGGATTATCCCGGCTCCGACCGCTTGTGCGCACTCGCGGTCTATCTGGCCGCCAGAGACAACTGACGCGTTTCCGATCGCTTCGTTACCGGACGGGATCAACCGTCCGCCTATATATCACACAGCAATAAAAGAAAGAGGTATTTTATCATGGCATTGGATCTTATGGAGAAGCTGAAGGTCGCCAAGGCCTTCGCAGACGAGAAGATTTCCCCCGAGCTGCTTGAGAAGATCACCGATAAGGTCGGTACCATCTCCCGCTCGAACGGCAGCGCATCCGCAGACAACGCGATCACCAAGATCCTCGGCTGGGTCAAGGAAAAGCTCCCCGAGAACGAGATCCTTGAGAAGCTGAAGAATCTCAAGTAATCCTCCGAGAGAGGGGTCCTCCGGCCCGTGCGCCCGCCCGGTAACGAAGATGAGTACGGCACGCCGGCCGGGGCACCCCTTATATTCCATGAAAGGCTGCGTATCTGCACAATATGAAGGTTTTAACGGATCTGATATCGAATTTTCCCCTGATCTGCACGGGCTCCGCATGGATCCTCGCCCAGATCCTGAAGGTTTTCACCGGCATTTTCCGCCTGAAGAAATTCACCGTGACCGAACTGCTGTTCGGTACGGGCGGTATGCCGTCGTCCCATTCCGCAGCGGTCATGGCGCTGGTCGTGTCGATCGGCATGAGCGAGGGACTCACCTCCCCGCTGCTGGCTATGGCTTTCCTCTTTGCCATGATCACTATCCGTGACGCCACGGGTGTCCGCCGCGAGACCGGCGAACAGGCCAAGGTCCTCAACCGCATCCTCAAGGATCTGGCTGCCGCTAAGGACAACGAGAGCAAGGAACGCCAACTCAAGGAGCTGGTCGGACATACCCCGCTCCAGGTGCTCGTCGGCGCCGTTTTGGGTATCATCATACCCTTCATCTGGCTGGCTGTTCCGTTCTACCGGACGATGATCTTCGGATGAGAGCGGATCTGTATATCGTATCCCGGGGGATGGCGCCCAGCCGCACGCTGGCGCAGAAGCTGATCGCCGCCGGCGCGGTCACGCTGGACGGACGCCCCGTGGAGAAGCCCTCGCTGGATATCCCCGAGGGAGAGCATACCCTGACCGTCGCCGAGACCGACGAGGCCCGGTATGTCGGGCGGGGCGGTCTCAAACTGGAGGCCGCGCTGGACGCGTTCCATATTGACGTCACCGGACTGACCTTTATTGACGTCGGCGCGTCGACGGGCGGCTTCACTGACTGCCTTCTGCGCCGCGGCGCACGCCGCGTGTACGCGGTCGACGCCGGACACGGTCAGCTGCACCCGACGCTGTGTGCGGACGAGCGCGTGGTCAACGCGGAGGGCGTCAACGCCCGTAATCTGACCCCCGCACAGCTGGCGTCCTTTGATCCGTCTGCCCGGGATTCGGACGGCACGCCGTTTGACGGCGTCACGGACGGAGGCGTCATGGACGTGTCCTTCATCTCGCAGACGTTGATCCTGCCGGCGCTGCGGGCCGTCATCAGGCCCGGCGGGCGGCTCGTCAGTCTGATCAAGCCCCAATTCGAGTGCGGCCCTGCCGCGCTGTCCAAGAAGGGCGTGGTCACGCGGGACAGGGACCGTCAGGCCGCCGTGGACAGGGTCACGTCATCGGCCGCCGCCTGCGGCTTTGCCCTGACCGGCCTCATTCTCTCGCCCATCCGGGGCGGGGACGGCAACGTGGAATACGTTGCCTGCTTTCTGCGGACGGACGACCTCCCGCCCGCGGAGGAAAGGACCCACAGATCATGCCTGAATTGAAAAAGATCGCTCTGATCACCAATTTCAACATATATGAAAAGGCCGGCGCGGCCATGCAGGTGGCGCTCCGCCTGTCCGAGTTCCCCTGCGAGATCATGGCGGCCATGTTCAACCGCGACAAGATCCTTCGCATGAATCGGGGCAGGATGTCCTTCACCTTCCTGCCCATGGATGAGTTGTACGCGCAGGCCGATCTTGTCATCGTGCTGGGCGGAGACGGCACCATTCTTGAGGCGGCCCGGCGGGCCGCTGTCCGGGGGACGCCGATCCTCGGCATCAATCTCGGCCGCGTCGGCTACATGGCCGAGCTGGAAATGGAGGAGTTGGACCTGCTCAGCCGCCTGTTCGCCCTGACGGCGGACGAAAACGGCGAGGCTTCGCCCGCGTACCGGATCGAGACCCGGTCCATGCTGCACGTCGAGCTGCTCGACCAGCAGGGAGCGGTCCGGACGGACACCTACGGCCTCAACGACGCCGTGATCACCAACGGCTCCATTGCCCGCATCGTGGACATCGAGCTGTCCGAGAACGGGGTGCCCGTTACCTCCTATCGGGCTGACGGCCTGATCGTTGCCACGCCTACCGGTTCCACCGCCTATTCCATGTCCGCCGGCGGACCGGTCGCGGATCCCCGTGTGGCCTGCTTCTGCGTCACACCGATCTGCCCCCACTCGCTCGCTGCGCGCCCGCTCGTGTTCCCGGATGACGCCTCGCTGGAGATCAAAAACGTCTGCCAGCGGGAAAAAATGCTGTTCCTGACCGTGGACGGCCGCACCAACTGCGAGCTGTATCGCGGAGAAACCGTCCGCATCACCAAGTCCCCGATGGAGACCCGCCTGATCCGCCTCAAGACCTGCGGCTTCTACAACCGTCTGCGGGCCAAAATGGCGGAATACAATTGAGAGAAGACAATGAACGAGCTTCAGACAGCCCCATATTACGCCGCACAGGCAGAACGGAGAAGAGACAAATGAAGAAAAACAGACTGGAAAAAGTGATCGAGATCATCAGTACCTACGAGGTGGAAACGCAGGACGAGCTGATCGAATACCTCCGCAAGGAGGGCTTTGACGTCACGCAGGCTACGGTATCACGCGATATCCGCGAGTTGAAGCTGGTCAAGGTGACGACGGGCCGCGGCAGCTACCGTTACGTCATGCCGCGCGAGGACGGTGCCGTCAAGTCCACGCTGCACATCAGCTCCGCGCTGGCAGAAACCATCACGAAGGTCGAGAGCGCCTGCAATCAGATCGTGCTGCACACCTATCCCGGCATGGCCAGCGCCATTGCCGCCGAGGTCGACCATCTGCGCCATCCCAAGATCATGGGCTGCATCGCCGGAGACGATACCGTGTTTATCCTGTCCTACGACAACGAGGGCGCGACGCTCGTCAGCAATCAGATCAAGGAAATGATCCGCAACCAGACCCAGAACCGCTGGGAGGAGGGCAACTGATATGCTTCAGTCCCTCCACATCGAGAACGTGGCGGTCATCCGCCGGGCGGATATCGACTTTTCCGAGGGACTGTGCGTGCTGACCGGTGAGACGGGAGCCGGAAAATCTCTGCTCATCGACAGCATCAACGCCCTGACCGGAGGCCGCGTCAACCGGGAGCTGATCCGCACCGGCGAGGATAAGGCTATGATCTCCGCGCTGTTCTCCGGGCTGGACGAATCCACCATGCGTGCGTTGGAGGATATGGGCCTCGATCTGCCGCCCTGTGACGACGCGCTCATGCTGCAGCGCGTGTTCACGCGGGACGGCCGGTCCACCGCACGCATCAACGGCCGGGCCGTGACGCAGTCCCTGCTGCGTGACGCCGGCGCGCTGCTCATCAACATACACGGTCAGAGTGACAACCAGAAGCTGATGCAGAAGTCCTCGCATCTGTCCCTGCTCGACGACTACGCCCGCGACGGGGAGACTTTGTCACTGTACCGGGACGTGTACGGCCGCTGGCGGTCCGTCAGCGACAAGCTGGAGAGCCTGCGGCAGGACGAGTCCGAGCGGCTGCGGACGCGCGAGATGCTGGAATTCCAGATCAAGGACATCGAGTCCGCGCGCCTGAAGCCCGGTGAGGAGGAAAAACTCACCGAGCGCCGCGACAGGCTGCTGTATCAGGAAAAGATCAGCAAGCAAGTCCGCATCGCCTCGCGCGCGATGAAGGACAGCGAGAAGTCCACGGTGCTGTCGCTGCTGGACCGTGCGGAGGCAGCGCTGACCGCTATCGCCAGTCTCATTCCCGAAGCCGACGGGCTGGTCGCCCGCCTGCAGGAGGTCCGCTACGAGGCCGAGGACATCGCCGACGAGATCGGCGCCCTGTGTGACGAGGACGTGCAGGACCCCACCGCTGAGCTGGACAAGCTCGAGGGGCGCCTCGATACGATCAACCGCCTCGGGCGCAAGTACGGCGCCGGGATCGACGCGATCCTCGCGTTCCGCGACACGTCGGCTGCCCGGCTCGCCGAGCTGGACGGCGCCGACGAGAGCATCGCGGAGTACGAGGAGCAGCAGGCTGTCCTCGCGGAGGAGCTGCACCGTCTCTCAATGACGCTGTCCGAGCAGCGGCGCGCCGCTGCCCATGAGCTGGCCGCCATGACGGCCGAGTCGCTGGCCTTCCTCGATATGCCGAAGGTGCGCTTCGAGGTGTCGGTCAGACCGCTCGGACACTTCGGCCCCGACGGCGCGGACGACGTGGAGTTCCTGATCGCCACCAACCCCGGTGAGCCCGTCCAGCCGATGATACGCATCGCCTCGGGCGGCGAGTTGTCCCGCATCATGCTGGCCGTACGGTCCGTGCTGAACGAGCGGTACGGCGTCGGCACAGCGATCTACGACGAGGTCGATACCGGCATTTCCGGGCGGACCGCCCGCAAGGTCGGCATCAAGTTGTGCGCCATCGCGGGCACCTCGCAGGTCATCTGCGTCACGCACTCCGCCCAGATCGCCTCGCTGGCCGACGCGCATTACGTCATCGAAAAGAGCGAAGCCGACGGACGCGCCGAGACGGCGGTCCGGCTGCTGTCCGGGGAGGAGCAGGTGGACGAGGTCGCCCGCATCCTCGGCGGCCTGACGCTCACCGACTCCCAGCGTGCCAACGCGCGGGAGCTGATTGCGGAAAAGCAAACCATCCGGCAGACGGGAGGCAGATGATAGCTATGGGCAAAAAGGATACGTCCTCCGCGCTGCCCCGCACCAACGCCATGCGGATGCTGGACGCCGCTCACATCCCCTACGAAGTCCTGACCTACGAGGTGGACGAGAACGACCTGTCCGGGATGCACATTGCGGAGCAGCTGGAATACCCGCACGAGATGATCTTCAAGACGCTGGTCGCCAAGGGCGACAAGACCGGGTACATGGTGTTCTGCATCCCCGTCGCCAAGGAGATCGACCTGCGCCCCGCCGCCGCAGTGACCGGCAACAAGAAGATCGAAATGGTCCACGTCAAGGACCTTCTGGCGCTGACCGGATACATCCGGGGCGGCTGCTCACCGATCGGAATGAAAAAGAAATTCCCGACCTACTTCGACACGTCCGCGCTGGACTTTGAAAAAATCACCGTATCCGCCGGTATGCGCGGCGCCCAGCTGCTGCTCGACAGGGCACAGCTGATCGCGTTCGTGGAGGGCGTGACGGCTGACGTGACCGTGTGATACAGTTTTTCGGGAAAACCTCTTGCAAAGTCTCCGGGATTGTGCTATAATATTTCAGTTAAGAAGGCTTCACCTGACCCCTTTTTGCGATAACCCTTTGAAAGGAAACGATAATCTATGATGATCCTCATCAAAACGCAGATCGCGGACGAGATCCTCGGCGGTGTCAAGACCATCGCCCCCGCCTGCGAGCTGGACCGCGACGCGATCCTCGCGCTGCTGGAATACCCGCCCGACCCCGCCATGGGCGACATCGCGCTGCCCTGCTTCAAGCTGTCGCGGACGCTGCGCCGGTCCCCCGTGCAGATCGCACAGACGCTCGCGCCCCTCATCGGCGGCGACTGCATCGACCGTGCCGAGGCCGTCAACGGCTACCTGAATATTTACCTGTCCGGTCAGTATCTGGCCGACCGGCTGATCCCCGCCATCACGGCTGAAGGGGACGGTTACGGTTCTCCCCGCATCGGCGAGGGCAAGACCGTCGTGCTGGACTACTCCTCCCCGAACGTCGCCAAGCCCTTCCACATCGGCCATCTCGGCACGACCGTCATCGGCCACTCCCTCAAGAAGCTGCACGAGTTCGCCGGATACAAGTGCGTCGGCATCAATTACCTCGGCGACTGGGGTACGCAGTTCGGTAAGCTGATCGTCGCCTACCGTCTGTGGGGCTCTAAAGAAGCGGTCGAGGAGAAGGGCATCGACGAGCTGGTCGCCCTCTACGTCCGCATCAACAACGCGATCAGCGGCAACGCCGAGCTGGGCATCGCGCCCGACACCTCCCTCGCGGACATGGCCCGCGCCGAATTCCACAAGATGGAGACGGGCGATCCCGAAAACATCGCGCTGTGGAAATGGTTCGTCGAGATCAGCCTGATCGAGTACCAGAAGACCTACAAGCAGCTCGACATCACCTTCGACAGCTACAAGGGCGAATCGTTCTACACCGACAAGATGCCCGCGCAGGTGGAGAAGCTGCGTGAGGCGGGTCTGCTCAAGCTCGACGACGGCGCGTCCATCGTCGACCTCGAGCCTTACGGGATGCCCCCCTGCCTGATCCTCAAGCGGGACGGCTCCACGCTGTACCCGACGCGTGACATCGCCGCCGCCGTGTACCGCAAGAACGAGTATCACTTCGACAAGGCGATCTACGTCACCTCTGCCCAGCAGTGCCTGCACTTCCAGCAGTGGTTCAAGGTCGTGGAGCTGATGGGATATGATTGGCACGATCAGCTCGTCCACGTTCCCTACGGTACGGTTTCCGTCAACGGCGCGAAGCTCGCAACGCGGACCGGCAACGTCGTGCTGCTCAAGGACCTGTTCGCCGCCGCCATCGAGAAGGTCACGGAAATCATGGAGGAGAAGAATCCCGCGCTCAAGGGCCGCACGGACATCGCCGAGGCTGTCGGTGTGGGTGCCATCGTCTTCTACTACCTGTCCAACAACCGTATCAAGGACATCAACTTCAGCATGGAGGACGCGCTGTCCTTCGACGGCAATACCGGTCCTTACGTGCAGTACACCTACGCGCGCGCCTGCTCGATCCTCGAGAAGGCCGGCGCCGACGGAACGGTCCCCGCGTCCCTGACCATCACCGACCCGCTGGAGAAGACGCTGCTCGTCACGCTGTCGCAGTTCGAGGAGCGCGTCCGCATGGCGCTGCGCGACTATGAGCCGTCCTACATCACCCGTTACATTCTCGACGTGGCCGCCGCGTTCAACCGCTTCTATCACGACTGCGCCATCACTACCGCCGAGGATCCTGCCGTCAGAGCGACCCGCATCGCGCTGACCGGCGCCGCAAAGATCGTGCTGGGCAACGCCTTCGGGCTGGTCTGCCTGCGCAAGACCGAAAAGATCTGACAAACTGTCAGCAACACACAGAAATCATAATATTGAGAGGTATAGAATATGTCCGGACACAGCAAATGGGCGAATATCAAGCACAAGAAAGAAAAGACCGACTCCGCGAGAGCCAAGGTCTTCACCAAGATCGGCAAGGAGCTGACCATCGCCGTCCGTGAGGGCGGTCCCGATCCCGTTTCCAACTCCAAGCTGCGCGACCTGATCCAGAAGGCCAAGGCCAACAACGTGCCGAACGAGAACATCGAGCGCACGATCAAGAAGGCAACCTCCGCAGGCGGCGAGAATTTTGAGGAGATCACCTACGAGGGCTACGGCCCGGCAGGCGTCGCCGTCATCGTTACCACCACCACCGACAACCGCAACCGTACCGCAGGCAACGTCCGCGCGTACTTCAACAAGTTCCACGGCTCGATGGGTACCACCGGATGCGTGAGCTTCCTGTTCTCCGATAAGGGTATGATCGTCATCACCGACGAGGACGACGAGTACGATGAGGATACGCTGATGGAGCAGGCACTCGACGCGGGTGCCGAGGACTTCTCCGGCTCCGAGGGCGTGTACGAGATCACGACCGAGCCTGACGACGTCTACGCCATCGCCGACGACCTCAAGGCCAAGGGATACAATATCACCTCCGCTGAGGTCACCAAGCTCCCGTCCACCTATGTGGCCATTGAAGATGAGGAGAACCTCAAGTTCATGGGCCTGCTGCTGGATAATCTGGACGAGGACGACGACGTCCTCGACGTCTACCACAACTGGGAGAACTGCGACAGATAAGTTGAAAGAGAACTTGCGGGGCAGAGCCCCGGACTCGGAGAACGCCGGGGCTCTGCCCCGGACCCCGCTCAAGGACTTCTTGAAAGAAGTCCTTGAGAATCTCAAGAACTTTCAAAATAAGATGGTTGACAGAGGTTTGGATTACGCCGAACGAGACAGGTGGGTGCCTTTATGGGTACCCGCCTTTTTCGTCTTCGCCCCCCTGCGTTCGCGGGATGAGGATGCAGGGCAGAGCCTTGCGCCCCCCCCTCAGAAGAACAGCAGGGCACCGAGCAGGATCAGCGTTTCCCATAGGTCGCTGTCGTCTCCTCGGACGGCATGTTCCTCGCCGTCCTCGTGGAGCAGCAAAAGACACAGACCGAGAATGACGATCTCCTCCTGTCCCCACCCATGTGATGGCTGCGGGCGTACCGGAGAGGGCAGGGGAGCGGCCTGCGGCTGCGGCCGAGGGCAGGACTCTGCGGACGGAAGACAGACAGGCGGGACCGATTCTTCGCCGCGACCGGAGACGACAGGCGTCGGGAGCCCTGCTTCAGGAGCGGCGTCCCGGCGCGGCAGCGTGCTGATCTGCGGCAGATCCCGGAAGTCGGGCTGCGGCACGTCAGACGGACGGACCGACCGGTCCGGACGCACCTCGGACGGCGGGTCCGGCGGGTCAGGAGAGAAGGCGCTCCCGCTGTAATTCGGGGGGACGCGGACAGGCGCCGCCCGGTGATAACCGGCTTCATCCGCGGCTCGCGGCGGGAGAGAGGAGCGGCTGTACATCAACTGTCACCTCCTTTGACCTGCACCGGCCCGTTGGCTGCTGCCGTCTGTGCTGCCGCGGGAGCGGATGACGACGGGCCGCGTTCACCCGCCGGCAGACCGCCCACACCGGACAGCGTATCCCATATCCCGGCAACGGACAACAGCGTTTCGACAGCGGAACGCCTCGCGGGCGATAAGTACGGCTTCAGCGCCTTGAGCAGCGCGGTGTGGCGGTCGGGACGCTTGGAGGACGGTCCCGGACCCGCTCCGGCGGGGCTTCCCCTGCCCGGCGTGCCGGACAAGACCGGCCCGATCAGACTCAAGAGGGCAGGGAGCGAAGAAAGCGATCCGGCGTCCGGCCCGCCTCCCGCGGGCGGCGATCCGGCGCCTGCCGACGGCTCTGCGGGCGCGTCGGTCTGCTTCTCCGCTTCGTTGATCAGACTTTCAAGCAGGCTGCCCCGCGTTTGCTCAGCGTCGTCCATCGGTGCCCTCCCGCCCGCTGTCCAGCAGCTGAAAGAAGCGGGCAATGTCCTCGTCCGTGGCCTGACCGACCACCTGCCGCAGCCGGCCCATGTCAAGCTGATCGAGCGGGATGGAGGCCGCGTTCAGCCCGTACTGACCGAGCAGCCTGCGGAGCAGAAACCGGAGCTGATCGTCGTTGAGGGCGAGCAGCCGGTCCAGCGTTTTCTTGTCTGGTTGCATTCCCATGATAGTGGATAGTCTCCTTTCCGCCGGGATCGGCCGATCCTGTCGGCCGGCGGCTGTCAGCAGTATATGCGGCAGACCGCCCTCCCGTACCCGGACGGCCGGCAGTCCGGCCCCGCACGGAAAATAATCCGGTGTCTCACGGAAAAAACATTGACATTCAAGAAGGATTATGCTATAATAAATCAGATTGCAGCGCGGCTGCGGCTGCAGAGGCCGCCGCTGCCGGTAAGACGGTAAGATAGTAAGGAGTGAAAACAATGTTGACGTTGATATCTCCCGAGAAGGTTTCTCTGACCGTGACGGTGCTGTTCCTGTTCGTGATCCTGACCGCCGCCCCGCTGTGCGGGCTGGCGAGAAGGCGTCACAAGTGGGGGCCGGCGCTGATCCTGACGGGTACGGCGATCGCTGCCGTTGTCGCCGCGGCTTTCATATGCCGCGCATTCATCAAGCTGTTCGGAAACGCGCTGTTCGGCCTTATCCGGTCTGTCGTCGATCAGGAGCTGCTTGACTGGCTGGCGCTCATGCCGACCGGTGAGAACGTGATCCGCGCCACGCTGGGTATCGCATCCGCACTCTTGATTTTTTTGCCCGTCTTCATTCTGGTGTACGTCCTGATGCGCGTGATCGCGGGCGTGCTGATCCGCGTGATCGGCGGTCCTTGGGACGGCAAACACCATCTGGACGGCTTCCTGATCGGTCTCGGCAACGGCGCTCTGCTGGGTCTGATCCTGCTGATCCCGCTGTGCAGCATGATTACGACGACGTCCGGCACGGCCCAGACCTTTTTCAATACCGGCGTGTGTGAAACGGCGACGGTACGGGACATGATGCGGGATACCGATCCGAAGGATATCGAGGCGTACGCCGTGAAGCTCTCGGAAAACGTGACCGTCAAGGTGGTCGACACGATCGCGGCCCGCCCGGTCAGAAATATCATCGATCACACGGAAATCAGCCTCCCCGCCGCGGAAAATGGAGAAGCGGACAAGGTCATCCGCTTCAGCCTGAATGACAGCGTCAACGGGTTGACCGAAATGGCCGGTCAGGCCGTCGTAACGGTGGACAAGCTGCTGGAGTATACCGAGACCCACAAGCTGACGGATGAACAGAAGGTGTCCGTTGATAAAACGATGGACTGCCTGTTCAGCTTCGATTGGCTGACGCAGGCTGGCGCCGAGCTGATCAGCGAGGTGTCCTCTTGCTGGCTGCAAAAGCAGGACTGCCTGACGCTGCAGTACCCCGAGGTCAACGAAATGCTGGTCCCGACGATGGATACGGCGCTGGAGGTGTTGTCCGGGGAAACGAGAGACACGCTGAAGGCTGACCTGACGACGGTGAAGGAGCTGCTGTATCTGCTCTGCGATACCAATCTGCTGTTGGACGATCAGACCTACGATTCGGTCATGGAGAAGGTCTGGGGCGAGGGCTTGATGGACGACCTGATGGATGTGATCGATCGGAACGGGCATCTCTGGCCCATGACGCAGGAGTTCAGGAGCCTCGGCTTCCGCGTGCTGTCCCGCGTGCTGTCGCTGGACGAGCTGGAGAAGGGCACCTATGACGACGCACTGAACAGCATCACCCCCGTTCTGCAGGACGTGCTGGACAAGACGCCCGAGGAGCGTGAGCCGCAGATCCGTGACGCCGTTCAGACGGCTTTTGCCAAGTACGACATCAACGTGCCGGAGGATCTGGCGGTGTCGATGGCCGAGGAGGTCATTTCGATCTACGGCGGCGACGGCAGCATCACGTCCGAGGAACTGCTTGAATTCCTGAAGACCCACTACGACGTGGTGGATGAATTCAAGGAGCAGAATCCCGACGTCAAGCTCCCGGAGGGCTTGGATACGCCCTGACAATAGCCAAACGGAAAAGCTGCCGCGGCTCCACTCACAGAGTGGAGCCGCGGCAGTTTTATTTTTGCGGATAAATGTCTGCGTCTGTCTGCTCGGTAAACCGGGATTTGTCTGCTCATTTCCGTGGAGAAAAACAGAAATTTGCCTCTTTA
>JAKSPU010000035.1 GCA_024404505.1 Clostridia bacterium | reverse complement strand
CGGACCCCGCTTAAGCCCTTCTTGAAAGAAGGGCTTAAGAATCCCAAGAACTTTAAAAAAATGATTAATGACCGAGGTAGAGTTTACGCTGAAAGAGATAGGTGGGTGCCGTCATTGGCGCCCACCTTTTTCAGTTACTATCGCGCATCCCGCAGGCGCGCTTCCCCGCAGGATGAGGGTGCAGGGAGAAGAGCCGCCCAAGGGCGGCAGGGCAGCGCCGCTCCCTTCTCCCTGCGTAAAAAGATTTATTTCTCCCCCTCCCGCTCACGGGAAGGGGTCGGGGGTGGGCCCCCGAGCGCCGGAGGCGCGAGGCCCCCCGCCCGCAGGCGCGGTCCCCGAGATGAGGATGCAACGAGAAGGGCCGCCCGTCAAAACAGGCGGTTTTTCCGCCGACCCAGCACACCAATCAGGCACGCGCCTGCGGCTGCGATGACAGCCGCTGCCGCGGCCAGCGGCGCGGTCAGCGACGACCGGCAGCCTCGGGTACCGATATCCGGGCCGTCTGTGTCGTCAGCTCCTGCGGTTGGGTCAGTGTCCGCGCCGGACGGGGCGGCAGGGACATCCGTTCCGGCCTCGGTTTCGGTATCGGTTTCGCCCGACGCCTCGGCGTTCATCGGCCAGACGGTCAGGGATTCCACCGTGACGCTGCCGTCGGCGGACAAGCTCATGCCGTCGATCTTCGTGTTGGTGAAGATGAGTCCGGAGACAGCGGCCTCGCCGCCGTTCCCGTACACGTCAAAGACGGATTGATCCAGCAGCACCCGCAGCGTGACCCTTCCGTCCGCGTCCGCGGTCACGGTCGGCTCATACACGCCGCTGAAGCTGCCCTCGGAGCACTTGGTCTTGTCCACGTACAGCTTTCCTTCCGGACGGCTGTACCGGACGGACAGCACCTGTCCGTGTCCCTCGCGCAGGTTGAGCGTCACCGTGTCGGCCGTGCCGGGTATGAAGGTCATCTCGATGTCACAGCAGGTCGAGTGGACGTCGGCGAGCGGATTGGGCGTGTTCTCGTCGATGGTCAGGCTGCTCGCCTCAAAGATCGGGTCACCGCGCAGGGATTTCGTTTCCGAAACCGGGTACATACACAGCTTGACCTGCCCGTTGATGGTCCTGAGGCTGTACTCCATCGGCGTGGATTGAGCGCTGTTCCATATCTTGTCGCCGATGAACAGGGACGGGTCGCGCAGCCAGCTGATGGCCACGGTGCGGCCGTTTTTCTCGTTGTGGATGGTCTGTGTGGCGTAGGTCTCGCAGGAATTGCAGCCCTCCCACAGCATGGCGAAGCCCTCGAGCGGGACGATCTGATCGGTCTCGGGGATAAACATCACCTTGTCCTCGCCGGTTTTTTCCATATGGCCGATGATATAGTACAGGCCGCCGCCGGTATAGACCCACTTGATATTGTCGGGGTTGTCGTCCACCGCGAGCGGGAACAGGTCGGGGCACTCGGAGTCGAAGACCTGACCGTTGACGTCGGTCGGACGGCCGCAGCAGCGCCAATCGGTCAGATTGTGCGAGGTGAAGAAGGTCAGGTTGCCGACGCACACCATCACCCAGATGCCGCCCTCCGGCATACTCTCGTCGGCGTACCAGAAGACCTTGGGATCGCGCAGGCCGCCGCCGTACACGTTATCGGGATTCTTGACAACGGGGTTTCCCTCATAGCGGATGAAGGTGCGTCCGCCGTCCTTGGAGTAGACCATACACTCCTTGGCGTAGCCGTATTCGAGGCCCGCGCCGACCGCCGCGTAGAAGCATACCAAACGGGATTCGGGCGGCGTCGTATCGTCGAACAGACCGGAGGTATTGTTCCGGTCGATGATGGCGGAGCCGGACCACGCCATGCCCCATTGGTCGGGGGTGATGGCGAGCGGAAGCTCCTCCCAATGCATCAGGTCGGTGGACACGGCGTGACCCCAGCTGGTCGTGCCGGAGAGTCCCGGTACTCCGGTGTCAAATGCGCGGTTGCACTGGAAGAACAGGTGGTACTCCCCGGTGGAAGCCATGTAGACAAGGCCGTTCGGGTCATTCATCTGTCCGGCGTAGGGGGTGAAGTGGAACTTCGGGCGGAGGGACTCGGTGTACAGCGTCGCCGGATCCGGCTCCCGGTTGACGTGGACGATCCTGTTGACGGAGAGTCCGGTAGCCGGATCGGTGACCGTAACGGTCACGGCGTTGTCAAGCAGGCCGAGGGTGATCGACGCCGTCTGCCCCGGCTTGACGGGCTTCCCGTTGATGCTGCCCGAAAGGCCCGCGTCAAACTCGGCGGATACGGTGAGGGATTTGCAGGCAAAGTCCACGGTTTTATACAAAGGATCGCCGTCGGAAACCGTCCAATCCAATCCGTCTCCCTTTACGGTGACGGCACCGAGCGCGGGGGCCTCGGCGGGCGTATAGGTCACGTTGTCATAGATGCAGGTCGTACCGCCGGACACCATGAGTCCGAGATAACCGCCGGTATACTCCGGCAGGGTGTAGGTCTTATACAGCGTGCCGTTGATGTATCCGTTCGCGGTGGTGCCGATCTTTTCAAGGCGCAGGTGGTAAGTCTCGGTCTTCCGGTCGTTCTCATTCAGACCGACCGCCTCCGTCCACGCGGGACCGCCGTTCTTGTGCGCGAACAGCATCATATTGCCGTCGCCGCGCGCGATCATGTGGCAGATGAGCGAATCGGGATAACCCTTGCCGCTCGCCGGATTCTTCACGCCGAACAGGATGCCGGCCGCGTGATTGCCTGCCTTGACGGTCAGGTCTGCCTCGAAAATGAAGTCAACGTCCGCGGCGATCTCACTCTCATTGAAGTACGCCCACGTGTCGCCGCCCCACGTCGTGCCGCGCAGGCCGCCGGGAGTCTCCTCCCACGTGCCGTTGATGGCTGTGATGCCGGGAAGCTGCGTATTGAAATGGGGCGCTGCCTCTTCCTCCAGCTGTCCGGTCACGGTCAGCGTGACGTTCTCGTAGCTCGCGTTGTCATTCGTCATCATGCCGATATATCCTCCTTTGAAATCGGGGTGGGTGCGCTCAAGCACCCGCTTGCCGTCGATGTAATAGTGAAACGCTTCCCTGTCCGCACGGACGATCTTCACGTGGAAGGTGCTTTTGTTCTCAATGCTCCCGACATCGATGCCGGAGAGCGGGGCGCCGTTCGTCTGGTCGAAGCGGATGAAGCGGTCGCTGCCGGTCATGATGCCGAAATCGTAGAAGCGCTCGGCGGGATGATCCGGGTTGACGAGTCCGAAGACCAGCGACGCGTTGAAATCCGGGTTGGTGGTCGTGGACGAAACGTCTGCTTCATAGATGAACAGATCGTCCTGCCCGACCGTCATGTCCGAGATGGCGAAGGTATCCCCCTGCCCGCGGGCCTCGCCGCGGACGGTGCCGCCCTCGACCGTCCAGCTTCCGGACAGGCCGTGGACGCCGGTGACGGGCTTTGCTTCCCCGCTGCCGTCATCGGCAGCCGCGAAGCCGACTGCAGGCAGCAGCGGCAAGAGCAGCAGAAGGGACAGTAAAAGGGCTGCGGATCTTATGATAATGCGACGTGTCATAGTTGGTCCTCCTTTCCGGATCCCGGCAGACATTCGACGCCGTGGTACAGAAAATGCATTTTGTCTATGCGCTTGTCGACGTGCCAATGGCCGCAGTACCAGCCTTTATAGTCGGTCGAGGCCTCGATCGTATCCAGCCACCGCTCGGTGGAATCGTCGATCCGGCTGCGGTCAAAGCCCGGCAGCATCCGCTCCTTGGGCTCGTAGCGGAACGGGCAGGTGTGGGACAGCACATAGTCGATACGGTGTGCGGCCAGCTGCTGCTCCGTGTACTCTTTGATCTCGAAGGAGGGCTGCTCGTCCGGCCACCAGCCGATGCGGTTGGATATGCGGTACAGCTTGTCTATGCTGTACGCGCCGCCGATCACGATGAAGCGGTACCCGTCGATCGTGTATATCTCTCCGTCCTTGGCGAACAGCAGCTGCGGAAAATCCTCCTCGACCCAGACCTGTCCCCCGTTCCACTCCTTCAGGCTGTAGGGGCCGAGTCCGGCCGGTCTCTGCTCGTGATTCCCGTGGATGCACAGTATCGGGACGCCGCACGCCGCCAGCTCCTCCTTCCGGCGCCTGTCCCTCAGGTCGCAGTGATAGTTCACACCGACGTCTCCGAGCAGGATGACACAATCCGTCGGAGACGGAGCGTACCGCTCGCACAGCTGCGTTACGTATTTCGTTTCCCCGTGGATGTCTCCCGTGATGCAGATCATTCTCGTTTTCTCCCTTCGGATGGATACCCGTTCCCTTTCCCGGCAGAGGTTCAGAGCCTGTAATCCTCGTCGGAATCGCCCGTGGTCTCACGGATCGTGACGCGGTGTTTATGGGCGAAAGCCTTGACGGCTTCTATGTACTCCTCCAGCTTCTCCTTGCCGGCATTATGCTGAAGGATCCGGTAATCCCGCCCGTTCGCGCGGATCGTCAGATGGCGCTCGGGGATCTTGATCAGGTCAAACAGGAATTTTCTGGTCCTGATGCCGTAGAAGATGGTGTTGATGCTGCTGTACGCCAGATTGACCGTCGGCGGATTCGGCTCCGACAGGTCGGTATAGATCAGCTCAGTCTCTTCGATATAAAGGTACTCCATCACAATGTCTCTCCTTCTGTTATGCTTGACCGCCGCCCGCTTACACGAAGCCTCTCGTGCGGTATCTGGCAGCCTCGGTGTTGGTGAGCGGGGTCAGATCGCCGGAGATCGACCACAGGGTCCCCTCCGTATACCTGACCTCGATGAGGATCGTCCTGCCCCGGAAGCGGTCAAGGCTGCCTCCGGCAAAATCGGGCGTCCAATCGGTGCTGTCGCCGGAAAACGGGACGCAATCGACGTGGTCGAAGCCCGGGACCGGGTGTCCGTCCCCGAAGACGTTGACGTCCCCGTTCAGCCCGGCGGAATCCAGCACGGCGCAGGTGGCGCCGGCAGCATTCAGATTGACGTGCACGGGCCCGCCGCGGTACAGGAATTCTCTCGTCGTCACGACCGCCTCCCCGTCCGTCCGCAGACCGATGAAGCCGTCCCGGCGGAGGGTATAGATCAATATGGTGCCCGAGCCGTTCGACCGGAACGCGACGCCGTGCGGCTCGTCGGAATGGGCCGCGTACAGACCGAGACGTCCGTCCGGGAGCGGCTGCATCGAGGTGAGCCAGAAGAGGGACGGCTGACCCTTGTATTCGGGCAGGAACGACTGCCGCAGGCTGCGCTGCCAATGATGAGCGTCCCATGAGTACGCGAGCTGGGGATAGGTGTTGCCGGGGTTGAATTTGGTGCAGCGGGACGGCTTGTTGTCGGCATAGATGCAGGGGAAGCCGACGTACATACCAGCATACGGGAAGGCGGGCATCCCGTAGATCTCGTCGAGCGGGGCGTCCAGCGAATCCTGCCGCATACAAAGCTCAAAGTCAGAGAACCCGCAGAAATCAACGGTGTCCTGACAGCCTACGTCGCGGTTGCCCCACGTCCGCCGGTGCAGGATCGTGGTGCAGCCCTTCTCCCGGTTGAACACGGCGCCGCCGACAGGCTCGGATGCAAACCCGGGTATCTCGTGCAGCGTTTCGTGCCAGCGGATAAGGTCGGGCGAGGACAGCACGCTTCCGAACGCGCCGAAGCGGCCGTTCCAATCCAGATCCGTCAGGATGAGGCGGTAGTGCTCGTCTGCCGGGGCGAGGGGGTCCTCAAGCACCGTCAGCGGCTCCTGACTCGGACCGAGCGGCATGATCTCATGGACGGAAAGGCGGTTTTCAAGCGGGAGAACGGAGCAGTCGAGCGGGGAGAAGTGCAGGCCGTCCTCCGAAACGGCGGCGAGCAGAGCGTGTTGCTTCGTCTGTCTGTGGACGCCCATATACAGCATGATATACGCGCCATCCCGCCGCAGCACCCACGGAGAGCAGTAGTCGGTGCTGAAATCCGGGTCGCGGTAGACGGCGGATACGACCGGCGTCCCGTATACGCGGGTCGTGCCGGCCCGTCCGAAGACGCGGCTGTCGTCAAAGAAAAGCTGAGTATGTTCCATGATGCCTCCTGTTGCGGGAGAACTCGTTTTCCCTATTATATCACAGGCATTCGGGATTGGCAATACCCTGCCCGCATTTTTCGGTGAAAGCGGATCGAAATCCTCCGATTCCTCTTGACAGGACTAACTTTCTGTTATAAAATAGAAGCACAGACACAAACGGACCGGCCTTCAGCTGGGTCCTTCGGAAAGGAATATCGGTATGAAGACAGGTCTCAAGCGGTGCTTATTGATCACGTTGACCCTGCTTATCGTCCTCGGCAGTTTTGTTTCCTGCGGGAACGCCGGCGATGAGTCGGGAGAGACGACTACCCTTGCCGCGTCCGACGCGGCTGAAACAGAGCCGGAGACCGGCGACCCGAATTACGCGGATGAGCTTCCCGTGCTTGACTTCGGGAATGAATCCGTGTCCATCTTTGCCTCCCGCCGGCCCGGCGCGGAGGACGAACTGTATTCCGAGGGCATCAATCATGAGTTGATCAACGATGCCGTGTACGAGCGCAACCGGATCGTTGAGGACAGGCTCGGCGTCAAGCTGGACATTCAGGTGGACGGCAACGGCGACAGCCACTACTCCGTGGCGAACACGATCCACAATCTCGTCATGACCGGCACGGACGATTACCAGATCTGCACGGGTCCCGCCTACGTCACGGTGCTGTTCTGCGTCAAGGGCGACTACCTCGACCTGCCCTCCTTTGAGTATTTGAATCTTGAGAAGCATTACTGGTCACAGGGCTTCAACGAAATGGCCTCGTGGGGCGAGGGGTATCAGTTCACGGCCTCCGGGTCCATCGCACTCTCCCTGTTCCGGAATATGTACATCACGCTGTACAACAAGGATCTCCTGAAGGAGTGGCAGGCTGCCGATCCGTACGAGTCCGTGCTGAACGGCACGTGGACCCTTGACTACCAGACGCAGTTGACAAGCGGGATGTACCGCGACCTCAACGGCAACGGCATCAGCGATCCCGCGGACGCGTTCGGCTTCATCTCCGGTGCCTACGGCTCGTCCGACTGCTATTGGATCGCCTGCGACGCCGCCGTTGTGAAGAAGGACGCAGACGGGTACTTCGTGTACGACGCCGACGTGGACCGTCTCTTTGAGACGGTGGAGGACGTGATGGCCCTCTACTACCGCGCCGACTCCTACATCATCCCCTTCACGGAGGACGATCCCACGCTGGCGAACAACGCCATCGGCCCCTTCAGCGAGAATCGCGCGTTCATGATCACCACGATGGTGATCCGTCTGGAGAACTCACTGCGCGACTTCAAGGGCGAGTACGCCATTCTGCCCATCCCCAAGCTGGATGCCGCACAGGACGGTTACCGCACCTGCGTGCAGGACCAGGTCACCGACTTCTCCGTGCCCGTCACCTGCCCCTCATCCAAGCAGAACATGGTCGGCGCGGTGCTGGAGTGCCTCGCCGCCGAGTCCTACAGGACCGTCGCGGACGCTTACTACAACACGGCGCTGTCCTACCGCTACCTCAACAATCCCGAATCCAAGGTCATGCTCGATCTCATCTACGACAGTGTGTCCTTCGAGATCGCCCAGATCTATACCGACTGCATCGGCTCCTTCCTGAACGATATGCGCGCCATCGTCTCCAGCAAGAACAACACGACGGTTTCCAAATTCAAACAGATCCGCCGCTCCATGGAAAAGGCGGTCAAGGACGTCAACAAGAGCTACGAAAAGATCACAGAGAAACAATAAAAGCGTGCGAGGCTCTGCCCCGCGCCCCGCCTGAAGGACGAAGTCCTTCAGGATCTCATGAACTTCTTGAAAGAAGTCCTTGAGAATCTCAAGAACTTTTTACAGGGTAAAAAATTAAAACGGGGTAAGTATTTCACCGAATGAGACAGGCGGGTGCCTTTACGGGCGCCCGCCTTTTTTACGCCTGCGCGGGGCTGTCTGCCGGTCCGCTTCGGTTGATTATCATCTCAAGCCATTGACAAACCGCCCGAAAGGGTGTATCATAGTCACGGAAGATCCCATTACGCGGAAACGGGAGGAAATTATAGATATGTCGGAATCAAAAAACATCATAGAGGAATTGTGGACGCCGCTGGAGGTCTCCTCGGACGGGGAGCGCGTGCGGATCGGCTGCTTCGGACGAAGCTATGACATGGACGGACCGCTGCCCGTGCGGATCACGTCGGGCGGCTCGGACGTGCTGGCCGGATCGGCCCGGCTTCGGGTCGGCATCAGCGGGGCGGAGGCTGAAACGTCCCGCGCGCACACGTACGTCGTCGAACAGTCCGAGGACCGGCTGGTATACACGCATCAGGCGGCAGCCGGGAACGTGCTGCTGAACAGTCGCGTCACCGTCGAGCGGGACGGTCTGATCTGGGTCGATCTCATGCTGCTCCCCGCCACCGCAGGAGGAGTGATGGGGTACACGTTCGCCGAAACCGTCATCGGCCTCGACAGCCTCGTGCTGGAGCTGCCGATCCGCCGGGACGTGGCCGGGCTGTACCACTATTGGCCGGTCACGGAGGGCAGCGCTCTCTCCAACAGCGGCAGCGTACCGGAAAAAGGGTTGTCGCTCGCCTTCAGGCCGCACCTGTGGATCGGAACGGAGACGGCGGGACTCTCCTTCTACGCAGAGTCCGACGAAAACTGGCAGAGCGCCGACCCGCGGGGCGTGATCACGCTGGATATGACGGACGAGGCCGCCGTGCTTCGGGTGCATCTGCTGGACGAAAGACCAGCCGCGTGGCTCGGTCGCTCGGGCGACAACTGGGGCGACGCTCTTGAGCCTGTGCGCTTCTCCTTCGGGCTTCAGGCTACGCCTGTCAAGCCGTATCGGCCCGTAGGTGACTACCGCCGGGTCTGCCACAAGGGGCTCGCCTGCGGAGATAAAGCCCATCCGTACGACCTCGACACCTTTGAGCGCGAGGCGGATGAGCTCAAGTCCGCCGGTGTCGTGTGGCGCACCTTCCACGAGGATTGGAGCATGATCCAGAACTACGGCCTACCCGAGGACGAGGCGCTGTTCAGGGCCAAGGTCGACGCACTGCACGAGCGGGGCATGAAGGCTATGGTCTACTTCGGTTACGAGTACGCCTCCTGCGCCCCCGGCTTCATGGACGATTACAGGCAGGCGCTGCTCCTCAACGCGAATGGCTCTCTGCGGGGCGGCTGGCAGCGGCTCCCCGCGCAGCGGGACTATATCGTCTGCTACAACGGTCCTTACGCCGATACCCTGTTCACGCGCATCTGCCGGGCGATGGAGACCTACGGCGTCGACGGCATCTACACGGACGGCACTTACGTTCCGTGGGACTGCGCCAACGCGGCTCACGGCTGCGGGTACACCGACCGTGAGGGTGTCCGGCATGAAACTTGGCCGCTTCGCGCCGTGCGTGCCTTCGTGCAGAGGCTGTACTGCCGGATCCATGCGATGGGCGGCATCATCGAGGCTCACCAGAGCAGCTGCGTCATGCCCATGATCCTCGCTTACTGCGACAGCTATTGGGACGGCGAGCATATCGCGCTGACGTCGGATCCCGTCACGGGCGCGTTCCGCGGACTCACCGGGCGGGAGCTGATCGAAAAGTACACGAGCGGGACCGGCTCAGGCGTCGGTACGATGCGCGCGGAGTTCACGGGCGTCAACTTCGGCATCCCCTGCCAGTTCCTCTCCTATGCACCGACCTTTGACGAGTGCAGCGGCCTGACCCTTCTGTACGGCGTGCTTCCGAAGCCCGGCGGAAACATGGACAGCATCCGGGAGGCGGCGCGTCATTGGCGCATCATGGAAAAGTACGGCCTTACGGAAGCGGGCTTCATCCCCTTCTGGCGTGAGGACTGCCCGGTGAGAAGCGCGGACAACCGGATCACCTGCTCGGTGTGGGAGATCCCCGACGGCCTCGCGGCTGTGTTCGTCAACCTGAGCGGCGAGCCCGCCGAGGCTGATTTCACCTGCACACGGCCCGTGTCCGCCGTCCTCGACGCGGAAACCGGCCGTACCCTGCCCTCTCTCCGCGTCTCCGTCAGCGGGCCCGCGCCGGTCTACGTGGTGCTGAAGAGCTGACGGGGCAGAAACCGCCCCTCCCGCTGCCACACGGTCACGCGCAAGCCCTCGCTGATCCCAAGAAAGGCCCCGGCGATCCGATAGGATCGCCGGGGCCTGGTGGCGCTCTGAAGCGGACTTGAACCGCTGACCTTCCGCTTAGGAGGCGGATGCTCTATCCAACTGAGCTACCAGAGCTTATACCGTTTTCGGAGACGAGTGACCGGGGGAACGGTACGACCGTTCCCCCGGTTTTTCTGGTGGGCCATCAAGGACTCGAACCTGGGACCAACCGGTTATGAGCCGGTAGCTCTGACCAACTGAGCTAATGGCCCGTATGCGGACCGGGATCCGCATAACATGGAGAGTATAGCACATTTCGTACCGTTTGTCAAGTATTTCGGGCAAAAAATGGTCAGACCATAAAGAATCTTGCAAGGATCAACAGAAGAACCCCGCCGAAGCTGATCTTCGGGCAGTCCTCCAGCGCGGTCACCGGGATCTCACCCAGCACGTCGCCTTTGCAGGTGTAGGTGATCTTACCGACCGCGTCTCCCTTCCCGATCGGTGCGGCGACCGTGTCCGGCAGCTCCGTTACCGCCTCGACCGCCTCAGTGTCCGCCTTGGGGACCACGCAGGAAAAGGCTTCATACCCGACCGGCAGATGCGGCGACACGCCGCCCGTGACGCGCAGAGGATCGGGCGTCCCGGCGTCGGCCCGGTACAGACCGTAATTGGCAAAGCCCCAATCCAGCAGGGCAGCCGCGGCGGCGTTGCGCGTGTCGCGGTTGGGCGCCCCCATGATGACAGCGATCAGCGTCATGCCGTCCCGCTCGGCGGTCACGGACACGCAGAAGCCGGCCTTGGCGGTCGATCCCGTTTTGAGTCCGTTGCAGCCGCGATAAAACCGGACCAGGCGGTTGGTGTTGGTCAGGCCGAACGCACCGTTCCGGACGGTGTCCATCCACGTCGAGCTGTATTCAAGGATCTCCTTATGTGAGATCAACGCGCGGGACATCAGCGCGATATCCATAGCGGACAGGACGTGGTGCTGCGCGGTATCGTCGAGGCCGTTGGTGTTCTCAAAGTGCGCGTTGACCATGCCCAGCTCCGCCGCGCGTTGGTTCATGCGGGCGACGAACGCATCCTCGCTGCCGGCGACAGCCTCCGCAAGCGCGCAGGCGGCGTCGTTCGCCGACGCGATGACCACGCTCTTGACCATGTCGCGGACGGTCATCTGCTCGCCCTCTTTTAAGTAGATCTGCGAGCCGCCCATCGACGCGGCGTGCGCGCTCGCCGTGACCGTGTCCTCCCAATGAAGCGTCCCGGCGTCCATTGCCTCCATGACAAGCAGCAGCGTCATGATCTTGGTCACCGACGCGGGCGGCAGGGCTTCGTATCCGTTCTGCTCATACAGGACCTTGCCCGTTGACGCCTCCATCAGGACGGCAGATTTGCAGTCGAACGGGGACGGCGCCTGCGGGACGGTCACGGATGCTGCCGCCGTACCGTCCGCGGCGGCGGGCACGATGCCCGTCAAAAGGAGCGCCGCCAACGCGATCGTCAGAAGCCTGACACTCATTTTTTTCATGTTTATCACGATATACACCACCTTCCGGTGCAATGTATGCACGGCGGAGGCTGCGTATGACGGCGGATATCGGCGTAATAAAAGAAATGGCTGTTTCACTGACGTGGAACAGCCACTTCTTTTTGTCATTCAACAGAGAAGCGGTAGATCGTGGTGTAGTCCCAGACCTCGCCGGGACGCAGGACCGCGTTCGTGAAGCCCTCGTGGTTGGGGCTGTCGGGCATCTTCTGCGTCTCAAGGCAGAAGCCGTGCTGCGTCAGCCGGGGCTGACCGCCGGCCAGCGGACACTCCTCGCCCTTGAGGAAGTTCGCGGTGTACAGCTGCACGCAGGGGGAATTCGTGAGCATGGTCAGCTTGCGGCCGGACTTGGGATCGTATGCCGTGCCGCGGCGGCGGATCTCGCCGTCGTCCTGCTGCCAGCCGGTGAAGTTGAAGCAGTGGTCGTAGCCGCCTGCGAGCTTCAGATCGTTGTCATCGGCGAAGAAGTCCTTCCCGATGGCCTTGGGCGTGCGGAAATCGAAGGGCGTGCCGTCCACCGGGACGATCTCACCGGTGGGGATGAGTCCGTCGTCGCCGCGGAGGTAGGATTCGGCGTCCAGCTGAAGAATATGACCGAACACGTCACCGGACGCACAGCCGCCGAGGTTGAAGTAGACGTGGTTGGTAAGGGACACGACCGTCGGCTTGTCCGTCGTCGCCTCGTAATGGAGCGACAGCGCGTTGTCCGCGGTGACGGTGTAGGTCACGGTGACGTCCAGCGTGCCGGGATAGTTCTCCTCACCGTCGGGCGAGACGAGATGCAGACGCAGCGCGGGCTCGCAGCCGTCGACTGTCGACGCCTCCCACATACGGTGGGAGTAACCGACATTTCCGCCGTGGAGCGTATTTACGCCGTCGTTGATGTACAGACCGCCGTACGTCTTTCCGTCGACCGTGAAGGCACCCTTGGCGAGACGGTTGGCAAAGCGGCCAACGGTCGCGCCGAGATAGCCGTCCGCGATCGCGTACTCGTTCGCGGACTCGTAGCCGAGGGCGACGTTATGGAAGATCCCGTTCCGGTCGGGAGCAAGGATGCTGACCAGCGTGCCGCCGAAGTCGGAGATGGAAACCTGAAATCCGTTTTCGTTGCGGAGTACGTAGAGGGAGACGGCGGTGCCGTCGGGAAGGTTACCGAAAGGCAGCTTGTAAATGCTCATAGGAGTCTCTCCTTTTTTATTTTTAGAAGTCTTTGAAAGGGGCCCGGGGAAAACTTTCTTCAGAAAGTTTTCCCCGACGCGCCCCACGCTTTCCCCGTGTCCGAGCGGGGACAGGGGCCCCCGCGACTCTGACCGGGAACGCCGGGCGAACGTACTCACCCGACTTTACCTTTTGCCGGAAAAGTCTTTGAAAGGGGCCCGGGGAAAACTTTCTTCAGAAAGTTTTCCCCGACGCGTCCCCCGCGTCCTTACGCATCCGCGCCGTCATATCCGTTCGGATTCATGGACTGCCAGCGGTTGGCGTCGCGGCACATATCGGTCAGGTCGTACTCGGCCTGCCATCCGAGGATACTGAGAGCCTTGGCGGGATCGGCGTAGCAGGCGTCGATATCGCCGGGGCGCCGTGGGTCGATCACGTAGGGGATCTTTTTGCCGGTCGCTGTCTCGAAGGCCTTCACCACGTCGAGGACGGAGTAGCCGACCCCGGTGCCGATGTTGAATACCTCCACGCCCGTCACCGTGCGGGCACGGTCGAGCGCCTTGAGGTGTGCGCGCGCAAGGTCAACCACGTGGATATAGTCCCGCACACCGGTGCCGTCGTGCGTGTTGTAATCATTTCCGTAGACGTGCAGGAACGGGCGGCGGCCCTCCGCCACCTGCGTGACGTAGGGGAACAGATTGTTCGGGATGCCCTTCGGGTCCTCTCCGATCAGGCCGGACTTGTGTGCGCCGACCGGATTGAAGTAGCGAAGCAGCGAGACAGACCACGCCGGGTCAGCCTTGACCACGTCAGACAGGATCCGCTCGATCACCTGCTTCGTCTCACCGTAAGGATTCGTCGTCTGACCGAGACGGTCCGTCTCCCTGATCGGCACACGCTCGGGATCGCCGTACACCGTCGCGGACGAGCTGAATACGATGCGCTTCACACCGTGACGCGCCATCGTTTCGCACAGCGTCAGCGTCGACAGGAAATTGTTGCGGTAGTACAGAAGCGGCTTCTGCGTGGATTCGCCCACCGCCTTGAGGCCCGCAAAATGGATGCAGGACTCAAGCTCCGGGTTCTCCGCGAATACGCGCTCAAGGCCCTCCGCGTCGCACAGGTCAACCTCGTAGAACTTCGGACGGCGGCCCGTGATCCGCTCGATGCGGTCCAGCACCACAGGCTTGGAATTGCAGAAATTGTCCACGATGACGATGTCCTCGCCACGCTCCAGAAACTCCACGACGGTGTGCGACCCGATAAAGCCGGTGCCGCCGGTCACAAGAATCGACATAATCTTTTTCCTCCGTTACAGACCCGCCACGGCCGTGCGGATCAGATCCTGATCGCGCTCCATGCCCTCCAGCATCTTCAGCTGGGTGCAGGTGCGGACCAGATTGTGGTCCGGGTAGTCGGTGTGATAGTAGGTGTCGCCGTTCAGGTAGTCCGTCAGGAAGCGGATCGCCTGCTCCAGCGTGATGACGTACGCTCCGTCCGGCAGCATCGCCAGCTCCGTCTCGGTCAGCGCGCCGTCCGTGCCTTCGATGAAGCCCTCGGCGTATGCGATGAACATCTCGGGGCGGAAGTCCACGAGGGACAGATCCTGCTCGTCCTCCGCGGCGCTGCACGCGCCCGTGCGGATGGAATCGCCGAAATCATACAGCGAAGAGCCCGGCATCACCGTGTCAAGATCGATCACGCACACGCACTCGTCCGTCACCTCATCCATCAGGATGTTGGACAACTTGGTGTCGTTGTGCGTCACGCGCAGGGGGAGCAGCCCGCTCTCCAGCGCGTCCACGATCACGGAGCACATCCCGGACCGCTCGTTGATGAAGTCGATCTCGTCCTGCACGGACGCGGCACGGCCGGCCCTGTCGGCGCTGACGGCCTCAAGGAACGCCGCGTACCGCTTCTTCGTGTTGTGGAAGTCGGGAATGGATTCGTGGAGCAGCGAGGCGTCAAAGTCCGCCAGCTGCCGCTGGAAACGTCCGAACGCCCAGCCGACCTGCCGGAATGCCTCGGGGCTGTCCAGTGTCAGGTGGCATACGGTATGCTCGACGAAATCGTAGGCGCGCCAGAAGCGGCCGTCGCCGTCACGGTACCAGCAGACGGACGGGTCCGCGGCGGACGGGATGACCCGCATGGTGCCGCGCTCGGCGTCGCCGCCTGAGGCGAGAAGGCCCGCACGGATGTGATCCGTCACGCGGACGATGTTCTCCATGACCTCCTCCGGACGGGTGAAGATCGCCGTATTGACCACCTGCAGGACGTACCGCCCGGCGGTCGTGGTCACGATAAAGGTGTGGTTGATATGCCCGTTGCCGCACGGCTCGATCTCCGTCACGCCGCCCTTGAAGGCAAAGGCGGACGCGACCGCGCGCAGCTCTTCCGGGGTCAGGGGTTTGTTCTCTGCCATATTTACGTCTCCCCGACAGAGATCAGTCTGCCCACAGATGCTCGGGGTACACGCCGGCGTCGCGCAGCTCCTGCAGCGAGGCCACGACCCACGGCTTATCCTCGGTGTAGGTCACGCCGAACCAGCTGGATTCGGTGGGGTACACGGTGACGTCCAGAAGGCCCGCGCTCATCATCTTGTCGACGGAGTTGGGCAGCAGGCACTCGGCCTTGAGCGGATTCGGCGTGTTGGGGAGATCCGCCATGAAGCCGGCGAACTCGTCCACGAAGAAGTCGATGGTGCCGCCGGACAGACCCCAGCAGTTCATGGACACGACGGTCTCGCCGGGCAGGTACACCCACTTGTCACCGTCCTCGTACTCGGCGTCCTGACCGCACTTGCGGATCTTGAGCCGCTCGACGATGGAGGTCAGCTTGCCGTTTTCGTCCACCTCGCAGACACCGCGGGAGCAAGTGCCCTTGTCGGTCAGCGTGTTCTTGACCTTGAAGCCGATGGCGCAGCAGTGGTCCTTGCCGTCAGCGGGCAGGGTGCCGTCCTCCATCTTGCGGAGGTGTGCGCCGAGCTTCATGAAGGTATCGAGGCCGTAGAAATCATCGGCGTTGATGACACCGTAGGGGCCCTTGACCGTGTTGCGGCAGGCACGCAGCGCGTGGGTCGTGCCCCACGGCTTGACGCGGCCCTCGGGGACGGAGAAGCCGTTCGGAATGTCGTTCATGTCCTGGAAAACGTACGTGACCTTGATCTTCTTCTCGATGCGGGCGCCGATGGTCTCCTTGAAGGCCTCGTAGTTCGCCTGTTTGATGATGAAAACGACTTCGTCAAAGCCGGCACGAATGGCATCGTACACGGAGTAGTCGATGATGAAGTTGCCGTCCTTGTCCATGGGATCCATCTGCTTGAGTCCGCCGTAGCGCGACCCCATACCGGCTGCCAGAATCACAAGTTTCATGTTGAAAAATCCTCCTATCAGCATATAACCGCCGTAAATAAGCGGCTGATTTTCAAAAATACTCCGATTATGTATTATACTCCTTTTTATTCCCGTTTTCATGCCTTTCCCGAAATGTTTACAGTATATTAACATTATCCCTTGACAAACTGGGCATACTGTGATATACTATCGCATGACGCAATTTGTCTCATTTGAGACATTTGGAGGTGCCTATGCAAACACAGATGTCGGAGGCGGCCCGGTCTGCCCTGAAAGACCATTTCCTGTTCTCATCCTGCCCGGAGGCGGCTTTGCGGGAATGCCTTTCCTGCTGCGTCACGGCGGAGTTTTCTCCCGGAGATATCATCGGAGGGCCGGCTATGTACGTCCTGACCTCCGGGCGCGCGACGGTATATTCCGTCTGCGGCGGCAGTGACTTCGTCCTGCGGACCATGCGGTCCGGCGACACGCTCGGGGCTGCTGCCCTCTTTTCGGCGCACGGCGAAATGACGCGCGTGATCGCAGACGAGCCGACGCGGGTGCTGTGTATCCCGGAGCAGGCGGTCCGCCGCCTGATCGCGCGCGACCCCGACTTTGCGCTGCGATATATCACGTTCCTCTCCGACCGCATCCGCTTCCTCAACAAACGGCTCGCCTGCCTGTCCGCCGGATCGGCGGCGGCGCGGCTCGCGGCGTGGCTGGACACCACGGTCCCCGAGGGCTGCACCGACTACGACCTGACGATCCCGCTCAGCCGGTTGTGCAGCGTCCTTGACCTCGGCCGCGCGTCGCTGTACCGGGCGTTGGACGAGCTGGAGACCGGGGGCTGGCTCAGCCGGTCCGGAAAGCATCTGATCCTCCCCGACCGCGCCGGCATGGCCCGCGCCTACGGGCTGGATTGAAATCTTTTTTATCTGAAGGATACTATCATGAAACACATCACTATTTTCCGTTTTGCTTCCCTTCTGCTCGCATTCTCTCTGCTGCTGACCCTGTCGGCGTGCGGCGGCTCCGGCGACGATCCCGACGGCACCGCCGGCAGCGACGCCTTGGCCGGACCTGTCACGCTGTCCGAACCCGTGCGCGTCATGGTGCTGTCCGGCACGACGGGCTTCGGCATGGCGCCGCTGATGGACGCCGCCTCCAAGGGGACATCAACGCTGAAATATGTGTTCTCCGTGGAGAACGACGCTTCCGTCATCACGCCCGCGCTGCTCAACGGCACCTGTGACATCGCTGCCCTGCCCACCAACGCCGCGCGCACGCTGTACGCCAAAAAGCCCGGCAGCATACAGATCCTGTGCGCCAATACGCTCGGGGTGCTGTACGTCATGACGGGAGAAGGCGTGACGATCTCGTCCTTTGAAGAATTGCGCGGCAGGACCGTGTACTGCCCCGCGCAGAATCCGACCTTCATTTTCTCCGCGCTGTGTCAGGCAAACGGACTTATCCCCGGCATCGACGTCACGATAGACAACGGTTACGCCCAGCCCGCCGATCTGCGGACCGCTCTCGTGACCGGCAAGGTCGACATCGCCGTCCTGCCGGAGCCGATGGTCACGATCGCCAAGTCGGCCAACGACAAGCTGACCGTCTCTCTTGACCTGACGCGGGAGTGGGAAGCCGCCTTCGGCGCCGACACCCCGCTGGTGCAGGGCTGTCTGGTCGTCCGCACCGCCTTTGCCGAAGCACACCCCGCGGCTGTCGCCGCGTTCCTTGCCGAATACGAGGATTCGGTCAATTTCGTGAAAAACAATCCCGCCGAGGCCGGCGCGATGATAGAGGCGCAGGGCGTGTTCACCAACGGGGCCGTTGCGTCCAAGGCCATCCCGAACTGCAATCTGTACTTTGCCGCCGGAAACGACATGGGCAAGATGCTGGATAACTTCTACCGGGCGATGACGACATTCGGGAATGATTCCGATTCCGTCGGCGACGTGCCTCCCGGCACCGCCCCCCTGTACTACGGCGCGGAGACAGCGGAATGAAGAATCACCCGAATAAATCGAAACTGCCCGCGTGGCTGAAAAAGCCGCTGCTTTACGCGGCGGCTGTCGCGGTCTGGGTGCTGGTATGGTATCTGGCTGCGCGGCGGATCGGCGAGGAGCTGCTGCTTCCCCGCCCCGGCGCGGTCGTGCGACGTCTCGCGGAGCTGACCGTCACCGCCGGTTTCCGGCGCGTCGTGCTGACCTCGCTCGGACGCATCGCCGCCGGGATGGTCATCGGCGTGACGACAGGCTGCCTGCTCGCGCTGCTGACGCACTTCGTCCCGCCGCTGTACACGCTGTTCCACCCCGTCATCACGGTGATCCGGTCGACGCCGGTGGCCTCCTTCATCATTCTGATCTACCTCTGGATCGGCAGGGACCTGCTGCCCGGCTTCGTCTCCGTCCTGCTGGTGCTGCCCGTGGTCTGGGCGAATCTGCACGAGGCACTCGGCGCGGTCGATCCGGATCTTTTGGAGATGGCACGCCTGTTCCGGCTGCCGCTGCGGAAGCGGATCACACGCGTCTACCTGCCGTCCGTCATGCCGTCGTTCATGGCGGCGTGCCGGACGTCGGTGGGGCTGTCGTGGAAGGCGGGCATCGCCGCCGAGGTGCTGGTCGTCCCCGCGCTGTCCATCGGACGGCATCTGGCGGACGCCAAGCTGTACATGGAGACCGTGGATCTGTTCGCGTGGACGCTGGCCGTGGTCCTTCTGAGTCTTCTTCTCGAGCTGACGATCACGCTGCTGTTCTCGCGTTTTGAAAAGCGCCGCGGTCAGCGGACGGAAAGGAGCGCCCATGAATGACCTGATCTTTGAACACGCTTCCCTTTCATTCGGTGTACGCGACGTCCTGCGCGATTTCTCGCTGACCGTACCCGCGGGCGGCAGGTGTGTGCTGATGGGGGCGTCCGGCAGCGGAAAGACCTCCATACTGCGGCTGGCCGCAGGGCTGATGAAGCCCACGTCGGGGCGCGTGCTGGGTACGCCGCCTGATAACCTGTTTTCAATGCAGTTTCAGGAGCCTCGTCTGCTTCCGTGGCTGACGGCGGAGGAAAACGTGAATCTCGTGCTGTCTGACAGCAAGACGACGCTGCCGCAGGCGCGTATTTGGCTCTCAAGAGTCGGGCTGGCAGACGCCTGCGGGCTGTATCCGGCGCAGCTCTCCGGCGGGATGCAGCAGCGGGTCGCTCTCTGCCGTGCGCTGGCCGCACCGCACGACGTGCTGCTGCTGGACGAGCCGTTCCGGGGGCTGGACAGCGGCACGCGGGCGCAGACTATGGCACTGGTCGCGGATTTCGTGTCCGGCAGGCTGACGGGCTGCGAACCGAAAACGCTCCTGCTCGTGACGCACGACGCAGAGGAAGCAAACTTCTTTACGGATACGCCTGTCGTCATCGCGTAGTAAAGCAGACAAAACAGCCAAAAAACTTTAGAAAGTTTGTGCAAACCTCTTTACAAATTCACAAAAATGTGATATACTGTATATGCAGGTAGGAAGAAAGGAGCCTGCAGACAGGAAAGACGCGAAGGGACGCCGTCCCTTCACACCCACAAGAACGCACATGAAAACAGGAGGAAGAAACCATGAAACTGAGCATTGTTGGCAGACAGTTGAACGTGTACGAGGACACCAAGGCGATGATCGAAAAGAAAATGGCCAAGCTGGACAAATATTTCCGCGAGGATCTGAACCCCGAGGCTACCGTCACGCTCTCCCGTAAACGCTCCGTGTCCACGCTCGAGGTGACCGTGAACGCGGGCGGCACGCTGTTCCGCAGTGAGGTTGATTCCGACGACTTCAGGAGTGCCATGGACGAGACCATCGACAAGATCGAGCGGCAGATCCGCAAGAACAAGACCAAGCTCGCCAAGAGATTGCGTGAAGGCGTGGTCGAGGCCCTGCCCGTTGTCCCCGAGGACGGCGGCGAGGATGCCGGTCTGATCATCCGTACCAAGAAGTTCGAGTTCCGCCCCATGACCCCCGAAGAGGCCATCATGCAGATGAATCTGCTGGGACACAGCTTCTACGTTTTCAACGACAGCGTGACAGGAGATACCTGCGTGGTGTACCGCCGGAACGACGGTGACTACGGTCTCATTGAGCCGATGAAGTGATCCCCCGCGTACAGATGACGGCTTGAGCCGGCCGTATCCGCACGAGGAGGTACAGATACATGAATAAATAAAGCAAGGTCTGCCGCGTCTTCGCGGCAGACCTTTTTGCCGGGCCTGCGCGGCACCCTGCTGTCGGGTACAGGGCGATGCCACATCGCCGGAGATTCTGCTGAACCTTTTCCCCCCTGCCCCCTCCCGTGTGCGGGAGGAGGAAGCTATAATCCTTATACCGAGGAGAGGGGGCGCTGCGGCGCCCCCTCTCCTCGGTCTCCTCATCCCGGAGCTGCCGCGCCTGCGGGCGCGGGGGGGGAACGACGACCTTACGCCCCGCAGCTGCGCCGCTCCCTTCTCCCTGCACCCTCATCCTGCGGGATGCGGGGTCGCGGTGAAATCAAAAAGGTGGGCGCCCATGACGGCACCCACCAATCTCGTTCGGCGTAAACTCAACCTTGGTCATTTTTTGACCCTGTATAAAAGTTCTTGGGATTCTCAAGGCATTACCGCACAATGATGACGGTGCTGATGTGCCGTCAAGGCGTCAGCCGTGCATTGTGCGGTGATGCCTCAAGGACTTCTTTCAAGAAGTCCATGAGATCCTGAAGGACTTCGTCCTTCAGGCGGGGTCCGGAGCAGAGCCCCGGATATATATTACGAGTTGTACGTCCCCTCGGTGTCAGACAGCACGGCTTCTACGTTTTCCTTGCGGCGGGAGATCTTCACATGGTCCATGAGGAGGTCCTTGAAGAGCTTCTCGTCGAAGGGCAGCTCGACCTCGCGGCCGGTCCATGCAGAAAGGTGCATGGCGTTGGAGATGGTCAGACCGTTGATGCCCTCGCGTCCGTCGGCGACCAGCGGCTCATCACGCAGGATGGCGGCCGCGAACGCCTTCATGACGCCGACGTGCTGCTCGTTCTTGCCGTCAGTCTCGACCTGGATGCGCTGACCTCTCGGTGCGGCGAACGCGGACGTGTTTACCTTGGTGAAAACGGATTCGGGAGTTTCCAGCTTGATCATCTGGAGAGAGCCGCCGTCACAGATCAGCGTGCCGCCGTCACAGACGACCTCAAACCGGTTGGTGCCGGGAGCGTCGCCCGTCGTGGTGATGAAGGTGCCGGTCGCACCGTTTTCGTACTCCACGTAGGCCGTCACGTCGTCCTCGACCTCGATGTCGTGCCACTTGCCGAAGTGCATCTTGACGTCGATCTTCTTGGGCATACCGCAGATCCACTGCCACAGGTCAAGGTTGTGCGGGCACTGGTTCAGGAGGACGCCGCCGCCCTCGCCGGACCACGTCGCGCGCCACGCACCCGAATCGTAGTACGCCTGCGGACGGTACCAGTTGGTGATGATCCAGCTCGTACGCTTGATGGCACCCAGCTCGCCGGAGGCGATGATCTCTTTCATCTTGCGGTAAACGTGGTTGGTGCGCTGGTTGAACATCATGCCGAACTTCAGATCGGGATGCTTGTCGGCCTCGGCCATCATCTCGCGGACCTGCAGCGTGTAGACGCCCGCGGGCTTCTCGCACATGACGTGGATGCCGGCCTGCATGGCCTTGATGGC
>JAKSPU010000034.1 GCA_024404505.1 Clostridia bacterium | reverse complement strand
GGTCAATCTTTGACCCTGTATAAAAGTTCTTGGGATTCTTAAGCCCTTCTTTCAAGAAGGGCTTAAGCGGGGCGCGGGGCAGAGCCCCGGCGCGTCCCCGGGGCGCAGGGCAGAGCCCCGCAAGCGGCTCCTATCCGACGCGCTTCAACACGAGAATGAGGTCCTCTGTCTCCGCGTAGGATTCGTCGACCTCGAAGCCGGCGGCGATGAACGCCCGCTTCTGCTTTTCGGCCTTGCTGCTCATCGAGCGTGCGTCGAACACCACGTAGTCGATATCGTCGTGGATGATGTTGATCTCACCCTTGGATTCCGGCGCGTTGTAGTTGATCTCGTACAGGATGTCGTGGTCGTGGACGTGCGCGAGCAGCGACGTGGACACGCACAGCGACGCGTCGTCGGGCAGGGTGTCCAGCACCTCATCCATCTTGCGGAAGGTGTCCTTGCCGCTGTTCCAGCGGTCAACGTAGTAGGTGTACTTGGGCATGACGATCATCAGGTACATACACAGGCAGGCGATCGCGCCGAACGACAAAAGGTTCCGCCGCAGGGGCGCCTTCATGTCCGGGATATTTACGATCATCGCGTAGAACAGGAACGCGGAAATGCCGAAGTGGTACTGGAAGCCGATGTCGTACTGGTACTGATACATGGTCAGAAGATTCATCAGTGCGGGAGCGGCCAGCAGCCAGCGGGACTGCTTGTTCGTGCAGAACGGGATGAAGCCGAGCGGCAGGAACAGCTCAAGGAAGTAGGTGACCTTGGCCCACAGCACGTCGGTGCCGGAGGTCAGCAGCTGCGTCAGCAGGAAGCCGGGGTTGAACAGCATGGTCTTGACCGCGCCAAGCAGACCGTCCTCCTTGTTCGGGATCAGGTTGTTGAAGCGGTTGATCATGGGGCCTGCAATCGAGGGATTGTCCTGACCCTCGTACAGGAGCGCCGCCTCGGCACTGGTCTTGGACAGAATCGCCATGGCGATGCCGAACCACGCCAGCGCGGCCACGGCAAGGATCGCACCGTGCTTGTACTCCTTCCGGGAGAGCAGGAGGTAGATCGCGAACATCACGAGGTAGACCGCCGCGTCCTCCTTGACCATGAGCAGCAAAACGGCGAACACGTACATCGGGATCGCCTTTTTCTCCTCGTAGAACCAGAACAGCCAGAGCAGGATCGGCGTGAGGAAGCAGTTCTCGTGGATATCGTAGAAGCAGCCGCCGGCCAGCGCAGGGTACAGCGCGTAGATGAAGCAGACGAGCAGCGTCGTCTTGTTTTCCAACTTGTAGTGACGGCAGAGCAGGTATACCGGGATGATGCCGGATGCGACCAGCACGGCCTGCACGATCTGCAGAGTCAGCGGGGAAGGGAAGACGAAGTAGACGGGCAGCATCGTGTAGTAGATGGGGGAAACGTGGACGACAAAATGCGACAGCAGCACGTTGCGCTCGGACGTGCACAGCGGCAGGCCCGTCGTCTTGAGGTAGTGGAACATCTGGCAGAACAGACCGAAGTCGAAGTTCGGGGACGAGAACACGCAGTACCGCATACAGGTGATGACCGCGATGACGATGCCGCCGAACAGGCCGAACAGGCCGACGAATACGGGCGTGATCCGCTTGTCCGTGTCCACCTTGTCCAGCACGGCCTGATTCTTCTGCAGGAAGTAGAACAGGAACAGCCCGTACGCGAGGAGAACGGCCAGCAGGAAGATGAATTGGTTCTTGCTGTTGTCGTAGTCGGATACCCAGCGGCATACGCAGACCGTGGCGAACGCGAGCAGCACCCACGAATCGGTCTCGAATCTCGGGAGCAGTGCCGCCAGCACTGTGTACGCGGCAAACAGCAGCAGCATCGTGACGATCATTGCCGCGACGGAGGTGTCCTGCGCGAAGGAGAGGTCTGTGAAGCTGACTTCACTTTCTCCGAGCAGTGTGAACGCGGCAAACGTGACCCATGCCGCGATGATCCGGCAGATCACCTTTTCCCGCTCGAAGGCGGGCTTGATCCACTCGGTAAAGCCGGGTTTGGCGGCCTTCGGCGGCCGGGTATTCTTGCTCTTCTGACTCATGGACGGGTCCTTCCTTTCCGCCTGACCGGGCCGATGCGGCGCGGGTCAGCTTTTGTTATCGGTGAACTTGTGGTTGTAGGCGTCGATGCACTCGCGGATGATGGCTTCGGCCTCACGAACGTTGAACAGCTCCTTGACGGCGGTCTGCTTGTTCTCGAGCTGCTTGTAGACCGAGAAGAAGTGCATGATCTCGTCGAAGATGTGCGCCGGCAGCCCGTCCACGGATGTGACACCGTTATAGGTCGGGTCGGAGAAGGGGACGGCGATGATCTTGTCGTCCAGTTTGCCGCCGTCGATCATGCGCATACAGCCGATCGGGTAGACGCGGACGAGCGTCAGCGGGTAGAGCGGCATGGAGCAGAGCACCAGCACGTCGAGCGGGTCGCCGTCATCGGCGTAGGTGCGCGGGATGAAGCCGTAGTTGGCGGGGTAGTGCGTGGCGGTGTACAGTACGCGGTCAAGACGGATGAGTCCCGTCTGCTTGTCCAGCTCGTACTTGCAGGAGGATCCCTTGGGGATCTCGATCACGGCAGTGAAGTCGGTCGGTGTGATCTGCGCGGGGTCTATGTCGTGCCAGATATTCATTATGTACCTCCTCGGTGATATATATCAATCGGTTTCGGTGCCGGCGTGCTGCGCCGCGATCGCGTCGAGCGTGGGGGTTTTGCTCTGCTCAAACGTCCACGTGCCGGGGGCGTCGGCGGAAAAGGCGCTATGCTTTTTTCCCTCGGCGGACGCTGACGTGAAGTAAATATCCATCAGCTCGTCGAGTGCGGCACTGTCCCCCGCGGTGCCGCGGAGCGTGTTCGTGTCCGGATCGTAGGTGTACGTCTCGTCGTTATCGAAGCAGTACACGACGAGCATATCTATTTCCGACCAATAGCAGAGTCCGAAGCGCGGGTCGTCCCGCTCGCCGACGTACACGCCCACGAATTCGATACCGAAGTCGTAGTCGAGCCGCGCGCCTTCCATCTGGGAGAGACGCTCGTCGGAGCCGTGCCTGTCAAGTCTGCGGACGCCGTCGTACCACTCGTCAAAGACGCAGGCGTCGTGTGACGCACAGCCGGACGTGAGCAGGCAGAGCGCGAGGATGAGCAGCATGGTGAGGATGATGCCGATGCCGAGCAGCAGCCCCTGCCACTCGGTCATGCCGGGTTTGGTCGATTTTTTATTGTTGGGATCGGGATAGCGTTGGGTTTGCATGGATGGGGAACCTTTCTTTATTTAACGTAATCGAATTCGAAATCGTAGATGGAGACGGTGTTGCCGTCGCGGCAGCCTTTTTCCTCCAGCATACGGAACACGCCGTTCTGCTGCAGGACGCGCTGGAAGTAGTTGAGGGATTCGTAATCGTCGAAGTTGATGCGGCCCATGAGGTTGTAGATCCAATCGCCCTCGACGTACCAGACGCCGCCCTCCGCGCGGATGGTGGTGTCCTCGACGCCCGCGCCCTGCATATCGGACAGCAGCGCTTCCTCGGGCGAGACCTCACTCTCGTAGATCGTGATCGGCGGGAGCAGCTTGAGCCGCTCGGAGACGCGCAGGATCATGTCGCGGATGCCCTCGTGGGTTGCCGCGGAGACGTAGATCATCTCCCAGCCGTTCTCGTCCACGAAGTCCTCGAAGGCCTTGACGTCCACGACGCTCTCGTCCAGCGCGTCGACCTTGTTGGCGACGATGATCTGCGGGCGCTTGGCTAACTCCGGAGAATACTTCTCCAGCTCGGCGTTGATGTTCTTCACGTCCTCGACGGGATCGCGGCCCTCAAAGCAGGAGATGTCCACGACGTGCAGCAGCAGACGGCAGCGCTCGATGTGGCGCAGGAAATCGTGACCGAGGCCCGCGCCCTCGGCGGCGCCGTCGATCAGTCCCGGGATGTCGGCAGCCACGAAGCCCTGCCCGTTCTCGACCTCGACCACGCCGAGGTTGGGGGAGAGCGTCGTGAAGTGGTAGTCCGCGATCTTGGGGCGGGCGGCGCTGATGGCGGCCAGCAGCGAGGACTTGCCCACGCTCGGGTAGCCGATCAGACCGACGTCCGCGATCATCTTCAGCTCGAGCGCCAGCTCGCGCTCCTCGCCGCGGGTGCCGTTCTTGGCAAACTGCGGCGCCTGACGGGTCGGCGTGGCGAAGTGCTTGTTGCCCCAGCCGCCGCGTCCGCCGCGGCAGCAGACAAAGTCCGCGCCGTCGTTCTCGGACATATCGTGGATGATCTTTCCGGTCGCGGCGTCCTTGATCAGCGTGCCCTCCGGGACCGTCAGGATAAGGTCCTCGGCGTTGGCGCCGTGGAACTTCTCGCCGGAGCCGTTGCCGCCGTCCTGCGCGAAGAAATGATGCTTGTAGCGGTATGCGAGCAGGGTGTTGGTGCCCTTGTCCACGCGGAACACGATGCTGCCGCCGTTGCCGCCGTCACCGCCGGAGGGACCGCCGTGGGAAATATACTTTTCTCTGTGGAAGGCGATGCAGCCGTTGCCGCCGTTGCCGGCCTTCACAAAGATCTTGACGTGATCGTAAAAATTCATGGTACTCCTTTCAGGACGCGCCCTTATTCGGTGTCCGTGGCGACGGTGTCGTCCGCGGCTTCACTCTCCGCCGTGATCTCGACCGCGTATTCCGCGTCCTCTGCGCCCCGGCGCTCCTTGCTCTTGAGCCTGATGTCGGGGTCGTCGCCCTTCTGCTTGATGGACAGCACGACGGGCGTGCCCTTGAAGCCGTAGGTCTCACGCAGGCAGTTCTCGATATACCGCTGATAGGAGAAGTGGAACAGCTCCGCGGAGTTGCAGAACAGCACGAAGGTGGGCGGCGCGATGGAGGATTGCGTCATGTAGTAGATCTTGAGGCGGCGGCCCTTGTCGGTCGGGGGCTGGACGCGCATCATGGCCTCGCCCAGCACGTCGTTGAGCGCACCGGTCGTGATGCGCTGATGCGACTGCTCGTAGCACTCGAGGATCAGGTCGTACAGATGCACGACGCGCTGACCGGTCTTGGCAGACACGAAGATGATGGGCGCGTAGGGCATATACGCCAACGCGGTGCGGATCTTGTCGGTGAATTCCTTGACCGTGCCGTTGTCCTTCTCAACGGTGTCCCACTTGTTGACGACGATGATGGTCGCCTTGCCCGCCTCGTGGGCGATACCGGCGATCTTCTCGTCCTGCTCGGTGATGCCGACGGAGGCGTCGATCATCAGAAGGCATACATCTGCCCGCTCGACGGCCATGTGGGCGCGCAGAACGGAATATTTCTCGATCTGGTCCCCGATGCGGGAGGAGCGGCGGATGCCGGCGGTGTCGATGAAGGTGAAGGTCCCCTTGTCGTTGACCACGCGGGTATCCACGGCGTCGCGCGTCGTGCCGGCGATATCGGACACGATCATGCGTTCCTCGCCGATGAAGCGGTTGACGATGGAGGATTTGCCCGCGTTGGGCTTGCCGATGACGGCGATCCGGATGCCGGTGTCGTCCGGCTCGGTGTCCTGCCAATCCTTCAGCTTCTCGCAGCAGGCGTCGAGCAGATCGCCGGTGCCGGTGCCGTGGATGGAGGATACGGCGACGGGATCCTGATCGAAGCCCAGCTCGTAGAACTCGTAGAACTCCAGCGGGGGATCGCCCACGCTGTCGCACTTGTTGATGCAGGGGACGATGGGCTTACCGCTCTTCTGCAGCATGATGGCGATGTCGCGGTCGGCGGCGGTCAGGCCCGTGCGGACGTCGCACATGAACACGATGACGTCGGCGTCGTCGATGGCGACCTGCGCCTGCACCTTCATCTGAGCCAGAATGACGTCGGTGGTCTTCGGCTCGATGCCGCCGGTGTCGATGAGGATCATGCGGCGGCCTCTCCATTCGGTCTCGCCGTAGATGCGGTCGCGCGTGACGCCGGGGACATCCTCGACGATGGACCGGCGCTCGCCGATCAGTTTATTGAACAGGGTGGACTTGCCCACGTTGGGGCGTCCCACGATGGCAATGATAGGGTTGGACATAGGGTATACCTGCCTTTACTTGATTCTGTAGTCGTAGAGCCCGATGAGGGCGAACAGCAGCTGCTCCGGATCGTTCCTGCCGATGCACAGCGGCACGCCGAGGGCGTCGGACAGCTGCGCGGGCGTCATATCGTCGAGGAACATGGCCTCGTCGGCCCGGAGCGTGTTCTCGGGGATGATCAGCTCGTCTCCGAGCGGCTTCCCCTTCAGCTGCTCCAGCATATCCTGACCGGTCAGCAGCCCCGCGACGGTGATGGTCTCATCGAAGAAGTGATTGATGATCTCATAGACGTGCACGGTCAGCCCCCCGACCCGTGCCTCCAGCCTGTCGGCCAGCGCCCGGATGGTCGGGTACGCGGCCACGCCGGTGCAGACGGATACGGTGCGGGGCAGCTTTCCTTCGGGCAGCTCCCGGAGATAGTCGTCGAGGAACGAAAGCTCCCGGTCAAAGCCCGCGGTCAGCGACGTGATCATGCCGACGCCGTTCTCGATCTGGGCGAAGTCCTCGTAGCTGTCCTCGTCCGGGAGCGGCAGACCCGCCGTCAGGTACAGCTCGTCGGCTGCGAAGAACCTGCGCGAGCCGCATTCCGCGAGGCACTTATCCGCGAAGCTCTCCACCTGCCGGATGACGGCGGCGGCCTCCTCCTTCGTGTACGGCTCGAGCGGGTACAGCTTCTGACGGTAGCGTGTGAGTCCCGCCGGGACGATGGACACCGACTCGAACGCGTCGCCGAGCGCGTAGAGGTCGCGCATGGTGCGGTCGAGCTGTTCGCCGTCGTTGATGCCCTTGCACAGCACGATCTGACCGCACAGCGTGATGCCCGCCGCGGCCAGCTTGGGGAGATACTCCAGCACCTGTCCCGCCCGTTTGTTGTGCATCATGCGGACGCGCAGCTCAGGATCCGTCGTGTGGACGGAGATATTGATCGGGGAAATGTGCATCTCAATGATGCGGTCGATGTCGGCGTCGTGCAGGTTGGTCAGCGTGATGAAGTTGCCGTGCAGGAAGGACAGGCGGGAATCGTCGTCCTTGAAGTACAGCGTCTCGCGCATCCCGCGCGGCAGCTGGTCGATGAAGCAGAAGATGCACTTGTTCTCGCAGGAGTGCTTTTTATCCATGAGAGGCGTCTCGAAATCCAGCCCGATGTCGTCGTACTCCCGCTTGCGGAGGGTGATCTCCAGCGGATCGCCCTCGCGCAGAAGGCCCAGCACGACCGTGGTATCGGCGAGGAAGAAACGGTAGTCGAGGACGTCCTTCACGGCGCGTCCGTTGATGGAAACGAGCGTATCGCCCGCCCGCACGCCGTGACGCGCGGCCCGGCTGCCCGGGGCAACTGTTGTGATCCTGACCATTCCGGCACCTCCCGATGTTTTCGCACGCAGATTTCAAACCATACTATTATATCATAGAAAGCCGGATCTGTCAAATGTTTTTCTTTGTCTTGTCCGCAGAAATATCGCGCGCGGGGCTTGCAGTTTTTTACTTTTTGACGGTTTTCGTCCGCCGGATGACGGTGACCCCGTTCCACACGGCCACTTCAAACACACCGAGCGTATTGCGGTCGAAGCCGTCAAGGAAGGTCGGCTTGGATCGGAGCTTGCGAAGCAGGACGTCCAGCGCGGCTCTGTCGTCGTCGCCGTCGTCCTCGGCAAGCACCTGAAAGACGCGCTGCCAGCCGGACGGATGCCGGTCCTCGAGATCCTCGTCCGTTTTATACCGTACTACCGCCATGATCTCGCCGGACGTGACCGACCGGATGGCGGCCTCCGCCAGTTCACCTGCCAGAAATCCCGTGACCTCGCACTGCCCGAACCACAGGCTCCCCCGGACGTGTCCGTCCTTATCGATGCCGGCCTCGTAGGAAACGCCCCAATACGGATTGTGCGGATTCCTCACGGTGACCAGCAGAAGCTCCTCCCCCTTATCGTTCACGTCGGACGTGAAATCGGGAGAAAGGTCCCGCAGGGACAGGCGCAGCGCGCTGATGAACTCGTTGAAGCCGGAAGCGGACATGGCGGTACTCCTTTTTTCGTAAAATCCCGCATTGCCCCTTGAAAATACAAGGGAAATGTGGTAATATATATAGTATAAAGCATTTCCGCCGAAAAAGCAAGACCTTCCGGAAAAAGAATCAAGGAGAGAGACGCATGGAACAGATCTACACCATTCCCGTCAACGAAGCCTTTGAGGCATCCGCCGCCGACCCGTCCTGCGGGTGTCCGCTCTGCGCGCTGTACCGCAAGCTGGAGGAGGACGAGCTGGATCTGATCCTCGGTGCGTCCATGATGGAGCCGGACGTCCGGATCAAAACCAACGAGGAGGGCTTCTGCCGGCTGCATTACGATATGATGTTCATCCGCAAGAACCGCCTCGGCATGGCCCTGACGCTGGAATCGCACCTCAAGGAGCTGCAGAAGGACATACAGGAGGGCGGTCTCGGTGCGCCCGGCACGAAGCCGATCAAACGCATCGGCGCGCTGGAGGGCGGATGCTACGTCTGCCGCCGCATCTCGTTCAACTTTGAGCATATGGTCGAAACGGTCGTCTACCTGTGGGACGCCGACGAGGAGTTCGGCCCGAAGCTGAACGCCCAGCCGTACTTCTGCCTGCCGCACTACAAGCGCCTGCTGGAGTACGGACAGAAGCGGCTCGGCAAAAAGAAGCAGGCCGCGTTCGCCGAGGCGGTCGGTAAGGTCGTGAACGACTACATGACCACGCTGACGGACGACATATCGTGGTTCTGCAAGAAATTCGACTACCGCTACGACGAGGAGCCGTGGTACAACTCCAAGGACGCCGTTGAGCGCGCCATGAAATTCGTCCGGTCCGATCTGCACAGCATCGAGATCGGCAAGGGAAAGATCACAAAGTAAAAGGGGACATTGACCATGATCGATTTACTTGAGCTTCATAAATACTTCATCGGCAGCCATCTGAAGCCCGGCGATATCGCCGTCGATTTCACGATGGGCAACGGACACGACACCGAGTGGCTGTCCAAGACGGTCGGCCCGACCGGCTTCGTGTACGCCTTCGACATTCAGGAGCAGGCACTGTACTCCACGCAGGAGCATCTCGTCGCCTCCGGCTGCCCCGACAACTATCAGCTGATCCTCGACTCACATTCCAACGTCAAAAAGTACGTGGACGTGCCGTTCAAGGCCGGAATGTTCAATCTCGGCTGGCTGCCGGGCGGAGACAAGTCCATCACCACGCTGCGTGAAACGACGCTGCCCGCCATCCGCGACGCCATCGACCTGATGGATAAGGACGCGGTGCTGAACATCGCCGTCTATCCCGGCCACGCCGAGGGAGACGCCGAGGGCAAGCTGATCCAGGAGTATCTTTCCTCCATCAGCCGCCATAGGATCTGCGCGACCATGGTCAAGATCCTCAACTCTCCCACATCTCCCTACTTCATCGTAGTGGAGACCAAGCCCGCGAAGTGAGGGAGGCCCCGGACGTGAAGCATCGTTTCCCGATCCGCGCGGCGGCCTTCGGCCTCGCCGTCTGCTTCGTGACGGGTCTGTGTGCCTGTACCGGCAGCCGCGGCCCGTCGGACACCGGCACCGTGACCGCCGTGGAGGAGGATTCCTTCCTGATCGACGTCACTCCCTACGAGGAGGCCATAAACACCGACAACAGCGGGTACCTTGTCCTCGTCAACAAGGAGCACGCCGTTTCGTCCGCCTTTGCGCCCCGCACGCTTACGACGATGGACCCGTCACTTACGCTGTACGGCAAGGAGATCCGGATGGAGGCCTCCGCCGCACTGGCAGCGGAGGCCCTGATCCGTGAGCTGTGGGCGCACGGCTGGACCGACGTCTTCATCACGAGCGGCTACCGCACCTACGAGTACCAGAATACGCTGTTCAATAAGTATATCGCGGACGAGCGGGTCTCCCACCCCGCGTGGACCGCGGCCCGCGCCGAGGAGGAGGTCCTGACCTACTCCGCCCGCCCCGGCACGTCCGAGCATCAGACCGGGCTCGGCATGGATCTCATCATCGCGGATCTTCACCCCGCGCTCGACGAGTCCTTCGCGTCGCATCCGTGCTACGCGTGGCTTGTGGAGAACGCTCACCGCTTCGGCTTTATCCTGCGGTTCCCCAAGGGGAAGGAGTCCGTCACGGGGTACAGCTACGAGCCGTGGCACTACCGGTTCGTCGGCAGGGAAGCGGCGGCCGCCATCCACGAGGCCGGGCTGACGCTCGAGGAATACCTCGCACAGACGGAATGACGGAGCGCGTCAGCCCTCCGTGCCGCCGGCTTCCCGCTGCCTCTCCGCCTCCCGCTCGGCTCTGACGGCCTCCGCCGTCCCGACCGTGACGTTCGGGTAGGGCTGCGGCGGGACCGCCGATCCCGTAAAGGACGATCCCGGCGTCCGGCTGAACGGATCCGGGTAGACGGATGCGCCGTCCGTGACACCCCGGACGCTGTCCGCGTCGGTCAAGACGTCCTCACGGAAGACAAGGGGCGCCGGGATCCTGCTTATTTTATCCTTGAAACGCAGCGACATACTGCCTCCTTTCCCGCGTCCTCTTACGAGAGACTGCGGTTACAGGGACAGTATGCGCGGATCCGTGACCGGAAACACCTTGAAATTTCAGGGGGAGTTGTCGGATCTGTCATCAGTTCTTCACAATGAGCGGGTATACTGATTTCAGAAAGACGGGACGTATCCCCGTCACAGTCTTGAAAGGGATGATATTGAATGGACGATCAGTTCCATGAACAGAATAACGGAACGAGCGGCACGGGCAGCGGCTATACCACGCCGGACGGCGGGTACGGCTACGTCTACACGCCGCAGAGCAGCCCGGACGGAAACGGACGCAAGGGGGGAAAGGTGTTCCTCATCGTGTCCGTCGTCGTCATGGTGCTCCTGCTCGGCGGGTGTATCCTGCTCGGTACTCTGCTGGTCCGCGGACACGGCCGGAGCGTGCCGGAAAGCAGCACGGAGGATGTGAGCGGACAGACCGCTGCCTCCGAACGCGCTACGGGCGGTATGTTCATCGTCATCGACCCGGACGCATCGGATACCGAAGCCCCGGACGATCTGCCGACCGAACCGGCCGAAACGCTGCCCGCCGTCGTGGATGACGGGAGCGATACCGCCGCCGTCACCGAGCTGTCCACCGGGACGGGCGAGCAGGTGCCGGAGCAGGTCACCATCATCAAGAAATCCTCCTCCCGCCCCGACTCCGACGGCGACGGCCACGCCGACATCGTGCTGGATGAAAACGGCTACGTCGTCACCTCTGCCGGTGACAAGGCGATGCCCATCCCGACCGTGGTGTACCGTGTCAAGGACGCCGTCGTGGAGATCACCACGGAGACCATCGTGCGCTCCAGCCGCATGGGACAGTACGTCACCTCCGGCGCGGGCAGCGGCGTCATCATCTCCGCTGAGGGATTGATCGTCACGAACAATCACGTCATCGAAAAGGCGGACAACATCACCGTCACGCTGACCGACGGCTCCTCCTTCAAGGCCAAGCTGATCGGCACCGACGAGCAGGCCGACATCGCCCTTCTGTGGATCGACGCGGGTGACCGTCAACTGACCGTCGCCACGCTCGGCGCAAGCTGCGACCTTGTGGTCGGCGAGGACATCATCGCCATCGGCAACCCGCTCGGCTCGCTCGGCGGCACCGTGACCGAGGGCATCGTCAGCGCCACCGCGCGCAATATCGAGATCGACAGCAACGACATGATCCTCCTGCAGGTCTCCTCGCCCATCAACCCCGGCAACTCCGGCGGCGGCCTGTTCAATATGGCAGGCGAGCTGATCGGCGTGGTCAACGCCAAGATGTCGGAAACCGACGTCGAGGGTCTCGGCTTTGCCATCCCGGTCGACACCGCGTACGAGATCATCGGTGAGCTGTACAAGTACGGCTACGTCCGCGGCCGGCCGGCGACCGGTCTGACCACGACGGACGTGACCTCCACCATGACCGCCATGTACTATTTCAGCTCTCCCTACACGGGCGTGTATATCACCGGCTCGCAGATCGACGAGCTGAAAACCGGCGACCTGATCCTGACCTTTGACGGGAAACAGGTGAGCAGCACCGCGGAGATCAACAAAATCGTCCAGACCAAGAAGCCCGGTGACACGGTGGAGGTCGAGGTCCTGCGCGGCGCCAAGGAGCGCATCACCGTAAGTATCCTGATAACCGAGTACGTCCCCGCCTCCTGACCGGATTACAAACGCCATGTGAGAACGTCTCACGGAAAGGAACAGTCATGTATCATATCCTCATTGTGGACGACGAGAGCCGCATCCGTTCCCTGATCCGTAAGTATGCCGAATTCGAGGGCCACACCGTCACCGAGGCAGGCGACGGCATGGAGGCCGTGATCCTGTGCCGCACGCAGACCTTCGACCTGATCATCATGGATATCATGATGCCCGAGCTGGACGGCTTTTCCGCCTGCCGGGAGATCCGCAAGATCACGCAGACGCCGATCATCATGCTGTCGGCGCGCGGCGAGGAGTACGACAAGATCAACGGCTTTGAGCTGGGGATCGACGACTACGTCGTCAAGCCGTTCTCGCCGAAGGAGCTGATGCTCCGCGTGGACGCGGTCATGAAGCGGGTCAACCGGCAGAGCGGCGCGTCCGATAAGCCGCAGAACCAGATCATCGAGCTGGACGGCGGCGCCCTCCGCGCCGATGTTACCGCCCGCATCGTGTACGTGGACGGTGCGCGTGTAGATATGTCGCCCAAGGAGTACGACCTGTTCTTCTATATGCTGGCCAACTGCAACATCGCCCTGTCCCGTGAAAAACTGATCAGCGAGGTCTGGGGGTACGATTTCTACGGCGACGCCCGCACGCTGGATACGCATATCAAGCTGCTGCGCCGCAGCCTCGGGCCGTACGCTTCGCATATCGTCACACTGCGCGGCGTGGGGTACCGATTTGAGAATTGAACCGATCATACGGAGGGGACGCCCGCGCCGGTTTGGGACGCGGGTGTCCCCTTCCGTGCCCGTATGACGCGTCCGTAAGGAGAATACGACATGAATGAACAACCGCGTCCGGCTGACCGGCACCGCCGCATCGGCGTATACTGGAAGCTGTTCGCCTATATCGCCCTGTTCACCACGTTCATGCTGATCGTGGTGTGGGTGTTCCAGATAGGCCTTCTGAACTATTTTTACCGGCAGAGCAAATTCGACGAGCTGAATACCGTCGAGGCCGCGCTGACCGCTTCTCTGGAATCGGAGCAGAGCAGCATCGGAGAAACGGTGCTGGCCTGTGCCGAGGACTATACCGTCTGCATCCGCGTGTTCCGCCTGAATTGGGTGGACGGTCACGGCTATGCCAGCAGCATGGCCAACAGCCCGGACGTCTCCTCCGACTGTCTGATCCATCCGATGGACGAGACTACACTGACGCACCTGTATCGGGGGGCCTCCGAGAACGGAGGCGCATACGATCTGCTCATCTCTCCCGGCGAGCATCTCACCGACTTTTTCCCGAAGGACCCGTTCGATCCCGGACGTCAGCACCGGTTCAGCCGGCTGTCCTCGGGCGAGACGCTGCTGCGGGTCAGGCTCCTGCCCGTGACCGCCGAAAACGGCATGGACGACGTGTGGATGATCCTCATAAACGCCGAGCTGGTGCCCATGTCGGCCACGGTCCGGACGCTCAAGACACAATTCTGGGTCATCGCGGCCATCCTGTTCGCCGGCGCGGTGCTGCTCGTCGTGCTGATGTCCCGCAATATTTCCCGCCCGATCCAGCAGATGAACGAGGCGGCCAAGAAGCTCGCCACGGGCGATTACGACGCCGATTTCAAGGTCCGCGGTTATCTTGAGGTCGAGGAGCTGTCGGATTCGCTGACCCGCGCCGCGGCGGAGCTGTCGCAGAACGACAAGCTGCAGAAGGAGCTGATCGCCAACATTTCACACGACCTCCGCACGCCGCTGACCATGATCACGGGGTACAGCGAGGTCATGCGCGACCTGCCCGGTGAGAACACGCCGGAAAACGTGCAGGTCATCATCGACGAAACGCAGCGTCTGACCGAGCTGGTCAACGACCTGCTCGATCTGTCAAAGCTGCAGGCCGGCACGCGCAAGCTGAATATCGAACGCTTCTCGCTGACCGACACGGTCGGGAGCGTGATGTTGCGGTACGGCAAGCTGACCGAAAAGGACGGCTACCATATCGAGCTGTCCGCGGACGGCCCTGTCGAAGTGGCAGCCGACCGCACGATGATACTGCAGGTGATCTATAACCTGATCAACAACGCTGTGAACTATACCGGTGCGGATAAATACGTCCGGGTGGTCCAGAAGCGGTCGGACGACGGCACGCGCGTCCGCGTCTCGGTCACGGATACCGGCGAGGGCATCCCCGCCGACCGGATCCCCCTCATCTGGGACCGGTACTATAAGGTAGACAAGGTCCACAGACGCGCCATGGTCGGCACGGGACTCGGGCTGTCCATCGTCAAGTGGATCCTCGAGGCCCATCATGCCACCTACGGCGTGGAATCCAAGCTCGGTGAAGGATCGACCTTCTGGTTTGAACTGCCGATCGTGACGGACACGGTCGCAGCCGACACGGCAGATGCGGACGGAAACTGACAGGGCCGGGCAGGGAAGGGAACGCAGGTCCCGGCAGCCCGGAGGCCCGGGGAGGCCGCGTTTGACGATCCCGCCGGGATAGTAACTTTGCACAAAAAAAGATGAAAGTTTTTTTGCAAAACCCCTTGACAAATGCCGGGTCATGTGCTATAATACTGCCTGTTCGGTTGAGGAAACATCCTCGGACGAGCAATGCGGCATTAGCTCAGTTGGATAGAGTGCTTGGCTACGAACCAATAGGTCGGGGGTTCGAGTCCCTTATGCCGCGCCAAGGGAAAAGGACGGAATCGTGAGATTCCGTCCTTTTTCCTTCGTGAGGAATAAAGGCGAGAAGCCCCGTGCGGTTTTACCACGGAGGAAGAGATCTGTCATTCCCCGCGCCCGCAGGCGCGGTATCTCCGGGATGAGGATGCAAGGGGAAGGGGCTGCCGCAGCAGCCCCTTCCCCTTGCTTACATAATAAAGATTTCCCCCCGCCCGCCGGGCGGGGGGTCAGGGGGGTGGGGGAAATAAGTTTAGCAGCACTTCCGGCGATGCGGAAACGCCGGGCCTCAGACGTCGGCGCGCCGTTCTTCCTCTGCTCCCCGCGCACGGGAGGGGGTAGGGGGTAGGCCCCCGAGCGCCGGAGGCGAGAGGCGCTCCTGCATTACGGTGAAGCAGCGCTTCACCTGATGACGATTTTTACCGCGCACCCTGCCGCGATCCCCTCCGGCTGGTCGATCTCGCAGTCCTCGAACGTAAAGACTCCGCTGTCAAACACCTTCTGATCGATCAGGTGATGGCCGTTGAGCCGGATCCTGCAGCGGCGGAACACGTAGTCCGGCTTGCCGTGCGACAGCAGCCAATCGGTCTGCAGATCAAAGTCACAGTCCTCAAAGACGCCCTGCGGCTTTTTTCCGTACCACAGATGGATCGTCTTATCCCCGTAGCGGCAGCGGCGGAAGACCGCGCCCCCGTCCGGGACGACCGGGCGGGCGCCCATGTCCTCGTCGGACTCGTCAGAGGTGTCAAGGATGGCCTTGTCGTCGAGCGTGCCGTTCGTGCCGACCGTCACCTGCATGGCCGCTTTCGCGTTGTCGTACACGACGGAGCCGCTGTCCGTCACGGACGCGGTCCAGCCGCCGTAGATCCGCGTCGTCAGCTTCGGGCTGTCCTTCACGATCAGCTCGTATGCACGGGACGCGATGCCGAGGTTCTCGCCCTCGGAGGAGCATCGGTACACCGTCAGACGCGGCGTCTGGATGTCCTCGATGTCCACAAAGCCGGATGTCGAGCTGTCCCAGCTGATCCCGGTGTGATCCTCGCGGGGGTAGCCGTTGGAGATCGACCGGCAGCCGATCACCTCGGACACCCCGCAGAGATTGGCGATGCCCAGCCTCTGGTTGCACCGGAAGACGCATCCCTCGATCCGGAGCGTCGCGTCATACGCGTACTCGAAAAGCCCGAAGCGGACGTAGGACGGCATATCGACGGTCACGTCCACGCTCACGGCGTCAGACGGACGCGCCACCGGCTCACCGGGGACGCCTTCGGCCCTGCCGACGACCTTGCCGCCCGCGTCGCGGAAGACGTACACGACCGGCGAGCGGCTGATGTAGTAGTTATACCCGACGGCGTGCCGCGCCGTCACGAAGGGCATCCCGGTGACAAGCCCGAATCGGCAGACGCCGTCCCCGGGTGCTTCTGCCAGGCTGAAGTGCCTGACGGCGTAAGTGTCATGCACCTGCCCCTCGCCGCCCGTGCAGACCGCGTATCCGCAGAAGTGATCCATCTCGACGTCCTCGATCACGGCGCCCGTGAAGCCGCCCGCAGGCAGCCTGACCGCGCTCTCGGCCTCGTATTTCACGTATCCCTCCTCGCCCGGCGCGGCGGCGTACAGCCCGGACAGCCGCCCGTTGCGGAGGCGCGGATGATCGCCGGCCATGACGATCAGCGTACCGTTGAAGCGCTGCACGGTGCTGATCAGCCGCGCCCCGCCGAGGTCGAGCGTGCGCCCGTCGATGACGACGCCCGGCGCGACCGGGTACTCGCCCGGCGCGAGCCGGACGTCACCCCCGGCCAGCAGCGCGTTGAGCCTGTTCCGGTTGGCCTCGCCGTCTGTCTCGGACAGCTGCACAGCACCTTCCACCCTGTCAAACGCAGGCCGGATCGGCCCGGCTGCGTGCTCCCCGGACGAGGCGATCCGCTCATTGAGGCTGAGCCGGATTAGCACGGACGTGGGCGTGATGTACTCATTTTTCATCGCACGCTTGCCTCCTATCTTTTAGCATTTGTTAATCAGACAATCGGCTCGTTCTTCGTGATGACGACCTGCGTCTTATCCGCCGGAGTATCGAAAGCGAAGGATATATAGCAGTCTCCCGTGTGGTTCGGCAGGCTGTTGATCGTGATCGTGTGTAAATCGCCGCTGACAGCGTAAGTCAAATTGGTCGTGCTCGAGTAATACTGGAGTGAATTACCGGACGTGCTTCCGACGAACGCATACCTATCGGTGCTTTTCGTGATCGTCACGCCTTTGATGCGGATGACGTCTCCTGCCTGCACCTTGATAGCGTTACTGATCGTTTTGCCGCTCTGCGCCCCGTACCCGGACGACGTGATCCTGTATCCCGTCTTCCATGCCCAGTCTCTCATATTGGTCGGATCGCTCGACTCGGTTGTGTTTGCAAGATTTGTGTACGCCGGGGCTGACGCGACCGCCGTGATGTTGATCACGATATTCCCGGTGACCGCCGGTATCGCGATCTTGCCTTTGCTGTAGTTTGCCATGTTATGCCTCCTCCTTATCGACGAGCCATACCTGACTCGTAATATCGACGCCGCCCATCGTGATCGACACGGTCGCGCCGTCGAGCGTGTACCCGTTATCCACGGTAATCTCTGCCGCATATCCTTGTCCATCGATGACGCCGACCTGCGTGCTGTTCGCAGAGCAATGGGCCAGCGTTTTCTGCACAGACCGGCGCAAAACCCCAAGCTCTCCGCTGAACACCTGATCCGTCACGTCCACACCGCCCATCAGGACCTGCACCGACGAGATGACGTACCCGGCTTCCGGCGTGATGACAGCCTCATACGGCTGAAACTCTTCCGCCGTTGCCGACGCGTTGTCACTCGTTGCGTGAGTCAGGCTGTTGGTCACGGTGAAGGTGTCGACGTCCGGCGTGACGGTTTCCGGACTCCCCTCGATCATCGATGCGCGGAACGCGTTGATCTCCGCTGCCGTGAATCCGAGCGACGCGGCAAAGTTTACCGCGCCATCCATCAAGTCCCCGTTTCCGAATTCCTTGATTGCGGAGATCAGCCCCACGAGATTGGTCGGTATCGTACTGTCCGTCACCCGCGTCCTGCGCGTGTAGAACGACGTCAGCTCAAAGTCGATATTGATGTCGCTCTCATCTACACCGAGCAGGGCAAGCACCATGACTGCCAGCGTACCGGTGCGGTCTGCGCCCTGTACGCAATGGAAATACAGCGTCTCATTGTGCGATACCGCTTCGAAGATGATGCCGATGTTAAGACGCCACGCCTCGGTATGCGTCAGCGAGTACCAATTGTAATTCCGTGCCTCGAAGAACTTGATGTCCGAGCCAAGCGGGGACTCCGTCCAGTCGAGCTGCTCGTTCTGACAGTATACGTTGAGATCCACGCGCACACCAAGCTGGTCAACCAACACGTCTCTGTCAGCAAGCGTGACCGCCCCGCCTCGGATTATTTTACCGTAGGCGACGGTGCCGCCGTCACAAGCCCAACCGCCGAGATCGCGGACGTTTCGCGCCTGCTGGCATTTGATCTGCCGCAGAGGCTTGCTCGGCTTTAGCGTACCGACCTGCTTGACCTCACCGGACGCGTTCAGCGCATAGGGCGTCGCCACGCCCGGCACGACGTTGTACACCGTGTTGCTTCCTGCGGTCACCGTTTTCCGATACCCGCCGACCTCAAGGACGCCCGCGTCGGTCGTGATCGCCTTGCCAACGGGCTGCTCGTTCGCCTGCACGGGCGTGGACGGTGCGTAGTCCGTGACGTATGTGTAGGTGTAGTCATCCGGATCGTATGGGTGCGCGTGGACGTAATCGATATAGTTCTGCACGGCAGTCGGCGTCTGCTGCCATTCATGTTCTCCCGGATTGATGCCCGTTGGTATGTTCTCGATCTTCTCCGGCATTTGAGCCGGTGTCATCGCACCGCTTTCGCCGGTTTTGGCCCGGATCGCGTCGGCGATGGCGGTCAGCTTGTCAGTAAGAGCCATTCTCGATCACCCCTATCTGCTGATCGATGTAGTCGTGGATTGCGGCAACGTCTTCCGCCGTCCAGTAGTCGGTGCCGCGGACGGGAGTGTGTCCGTCCACGCCGGGCGCACCCTGTATGCCTTGCTGGCCTTGCGCGCCGGTGTCACCTTTCGGACCTTGGATACCCTGCTGACCCTGCGGGCCTGCTGCACCGGAGTCACCCTTCGGGCCTTGGATACCCTGCGGGCCTTGCACCCCGACGCCGGTGTCGACATACTCCGCGGCGCTGTCGTCCCACTCGTACCAATGCCCGTTTTCACCGATATAAGGGGATCTGCCGTTCACGGCGCCCCCTTCGATCAGCGCGAGGATCTGCTGATACACGTCCGGCTCGGGCTCCGGGTGAGGCGGCTGCCCGTCCATCACGGACGCGATATAGGGGAGTCCGGCGGGCGTGGACGTCCGGAGATCACCCGCGTACAGGCCGATATACACGGTCTGCGCGTGCTCGATCATTGGGGCCTCGCAGCTGTCGCCGGTGAAGACGACGTCCGTATAGGCGCCGTCGTGGACGAAGCGGGCGGTCCTGACCGCGTGCGGGGCCCACTCGTCATCGAGGTCGAAGGTCAGGGTGTCGCCGGTGTTGCTGCAAACCAGATAATCCGAATAGTCCACGGACGCGATGCGTGCGCGGACCTTGACTGTGATATTCATTCCTTTCTGTTATCCTCCTTTTTCCATACCTCCGCGTTATTGCCGCAAGTTGGTTTGCAGGTTTATTATAAAGCGCATTTCAGGCATTGTCAACCCCAACTGACCGGGTCCGCGATGCTTCTGCCATTTCGGAAAAACGCGTTAAAGGCAGGATCGGCGTATGCGGGGCTCTGCCCCGCACCCGCGCGAGCCCATCCCGAAAGATGGGTTCAAGGCATCACCGCCCGATCAGGGCAGGATATACGCCAAAAATAATGAAAGACAAATTTTTGTGGAGTTTTTTATACTTTTTTTCAAAGCCCTGTAAGATTCAAGACACAAATTGCGTTTATAATAGTAAAGGGATACGATAAAAAGGGTGGTGACAGAAATGCAGAATACGGAATCGGCGATCCTTGACCTGTTCTTCGCGCGTGACGAGCGTGCGATCGAGGCCGCGATTCGCGAATACGGCACGTATTGCATGAGCATAGCCGTCGGCGTGCTCCGGCAGACGCAGGATGCCGAGGAGTGCGTAAACGATACGTGGCTCAAGGCTTGGAACAGCATCCCGCCGCAGCGCCCGTCTCCCTTGCGGGCGTGGCTCGGCAAGGTGACGCGCAACCTTGCTCTTTCCCGTTACCGCTACAATCACGCTGCCCGGCGTGACAGCGACATGACGGCCTGTCTGGAGGAGCTTGAAAACTGCATCCCGCTGCGTGACGAGGACGCGGGCCGTCTGCCCGCGCTCATGGATCAGTTCCTCGGCACGCTCCAGCCGACGGACCGCAAGCTGTTCGTCGGCCGGTATTGGTACCGTTACCCGTCGTCGGCGCTGGCGAAAGGGTACGGTCTGACCGAAACCGCAGTCAATACCCGCCTGTCCCGCATCCGTGACAGGCTTCGTACATTTCTGGAAAAGGAGGGGTGGACAGTATGACAGGGATCGTCGCACTTACCGCCATAACGGATATCAACAGTGCCTACGTTGAGGAAGCCGCCCTGCCCGACGCCATCCTCGCGGATACCGTCGCAGCCGCGCGGAAACCGACGCGCGCGGAGAGATGGGAAAGCTTCCGGTATTTCATGAACAACGGCTGGGTCGTCGCCGCGTGCTGCACCATCGTCGCAGCTGCCGTGCTGACCTTTATCATCCGCGCGGGCCGGGGGACGCTGCCCAGCGAACACGGCAGCCACATGACAGGCACCGCAGCGGAAACAGAAACAGAGACCGCTGCCGATACCGCCCCCGAGACTGAAGACAACGTCCATACCGCCTATGCCGGCAACGCGGAGGCGCAGACATGGCAGGTCTGGCCGGGTCTGTTCGGCAGTTCGTCCGGAACCCCGAATCCGCCCATCCCTCACCCCCAAATTCCCTCCGTTCCCGACCCCAAGCCGAAGCCTCCGTCCACGTTCCCCAAATTCAACACCAATCCATTTTACGGATCGCAGGACGGCAAGTCCGGCTATTGGGGATAACCACAACCACAATCCGAAAGGAGTCATTATCATGTGCGGACGCTACGTAGGCTTTGACGACGGCAACGACGTCATCAAGGACATATATCGGCAGACCTTCGATAGATTCCCCGACGCGCCGATCAAGATCGGCGAGGTCTTCCCGACGGAGACCGTGCCTATCCTTCAGGGGCCGGACCTCGCACCCGTCCCGATGAAGTGGGGCTACCCCGGTTTCAAGGGCAAGGGCGTCCTGATCAACGCGCGCGCCGAGACCGTGACCGAAAAGTACACCTTCCGGGACGGCATCCTCCGCAGCCGCTGCGTCATCCCGACCTGCGGCTACTACGAGTGGAACAAGCAGAAGATGAAGTTCCGCTTCAACCTGCCGGACGATCCGACGCTGTACCTCGGCGGCTTCTTTGTCCGCTTCCCGGACGGCGACCGCTTTATCATCCTCACCACACTCCCGAACGACTCCGTCAAGGACGTCCACGACCGTATGCCGCTGATCCTCACGGAGGAGATGCTTCCCCTCTGGACGACGGATACCCGTGCCGCACTCGATTATCTGACAAAGGAAATGCCGGAGCTGGTGAAAAGAGAAGTGTGATGCCGAGGGAAAATGAGCGTCGGAGACCGACGCTCTGGCGTTTGAAGCCCGGCGTTTCCGCATCGCCGGAAGTTCTGCTTGACCTTTTTCCCCCGCCCCCCTGACCCCCCGCCCGGCGGGCGGGGAACGCCTCGCGCCTCCGGCGCTCGGGGGCCCACCCCCGGCCCCCTCCCGTGCGCGGGAGGGGGAGATTCTAAAACCTTTTACCGAGGAGAGGGGGCGCTGCGGCGCCCCCTCTCCTCGGTCTCCTCGTCCCCGGGAACCGCGCCTGCGGGCGCGGAGAGAACGACGACCTTATACCCCGCGGCTGTGCCCTGCCGCCTGCGGCGGCTCTTCTCCCTGTACCCTCATCCTGCGGGATGCGGGAACGCCTCGCGCCTCCGGCGC
>JAKSPU010000033.1 GCA_024404505.1 Clostridia bacterium | reverse complement strand
GGGAGCGGCGCAGCCGCTCCCTTCTCCCTGCACCCTCATCCTGCGGGGACGCGAGAGACAGGGAGCCCCCGCGACTGCGTTTCAAAAAAGGTGGGCGCCCATGACGGTACCCACCTATCTCTATCAGCGCAAACTCAACCTCGGTCAATAATCCTTTTTTGAAAGTTCTTGGGATCCTCAAGGGCTTCTTTCAAGAAGCCCTTAAGCGGGGTCCGGGGCAGAGCCCCGGGAGCGCCCCCCCAATCACAGCGGCGACTCGTCACCCTCGCAGCGCAGCAGCGTGACGACGCCCTGCTCGTTGAGAAGAACGGCGGCGCGCTCGTTGTCATCCACACGCATGACCACGCACGCCTTGCCGTGCGAAGGGGTCAGGAACGCGTAGGAATACTCGATGTTGATACCGTTCTCCGCCAGAATGTGCAGCACGCGGGACAGACCGCCCGGCTCGTCCGGGATCTCGGCCGCCGTAACGTCGTTGCATGAAATGACGTACCCCGCATCCCGCAGCACACGACAGGCGGTGTCGTGACCTTTGACGATCATGCGCAGGATACCGAACTCGGAGGTGTCCGCCACGGACAGCGCACGCATATCCACGCCGGCCTCGGCCAGCACGTTGACGACCCGCTCCAGCGAGCCGTGGACGTTCTCAATAAAAACGGAAATCTGTCTGATGGCCATATTATGCCTCTCTTTCCTTTCTCTTGGCGCAGATCAACGCACCGGCAAGCACCGGAACGAGCAGACTGCCCGCGAGGACAGCACCGCAGCCGGACTTTTCGGCCTCGGTACCCGCCTCGGTCGGCTGCTCCGTCGGAGCAGCGGTCGGGATTTCGGTCGGCGCTTCCGTCGGTGCCTCCGTGGGCGCCTCGGTCGCGGGCGCGGCCAGCAGCACCGCGTGGACGAAATCACCTACCATGAAATCCGTGCCGTTGAACTTGTAGGCAGCGGAGATATTGTCCGGCTTGTCCGCACCGTGCGAGTCGATCGCACAGGGCAGCAGCCCCAGCACCGCCCCCGCTTCCGGCTTGAAATCCTTGGAATCCAAATGGATATCCTTCTTGCCGCCGATGGTGCAGTCCGTGTCAAGCCGGACCAGCGCCCACGGAATGAACACCTCGATGGTGTAGCTTGATTTGCCCTTTACATGGTCGGTCGCCTTGGCTGTCACCTTGTCGGAAACGAAGCCGTCGGCATAATTATGCCGGTACGCGACCACGTCGCCGTCCTCCGCCGCGCCGAAGGAGAAGAAGATACCCTCGGTCACGTCACCGGACAGCACCTCACCCGGATTGATCGCCAGCTCAAGACAGTCGATGCCGACCCAGATCGCATCCTTGTCACGGTAGGTCTGCGTGTTGTCGTTGATCGTACCCGCGTAATACAGACCGTCCTCGTCCCACGCGAGATACCACGTCACCTTGGAGCGGCCCACCTCGCCGACCCACGCGGCGGCGGAATTGCGGTCCATCACGTAGGATGCCTGATACTCTCCCTCCGACACCACGCCGTCAACGGTGGGATGACCATAGGGAACCTCAATCTCAAAGTCCGCCTTGGCGGAAGCCGCCACGGCAGCTGCCGGGATCAGCAGAGCGCACAGCGCCGCCGTCAGGATAATGCTCAACACTCTTTTCAGATTCATGGATTCATTTCTGCCTTTCAGGAATTCAATGCAAGCACGGCCTCGTGAAGCTCGTGCATAATTGTGCGTCGTCTGCAGAGCGGGGTGCCGTTTACTGCTGCTTCTCGATGTAATCGGCCAGACGCTCGATGTTGTCCAGCTCAGGAGACGGCTCGACCACGATGTGGAACTCGTCCTCGACGATCTGCAGCAGCTCGGCGATATCCAGCGAATCAAGGCCCATATCACGCAGCGGCATTTCGGGGTCGATCTCCTCCGCGGAGACGCTGCGATACTCTGCCACGATCCCGATCAACTGTTCTTTCATGTTCATAGGTGTATACCTTCCTTTCTGAGGGTACGTCCGCGGTGCGCCGCGGATCCTTCCGGGGGTCTGAAAGCCCACTTCTACGCATGAATTATATACCATTTAATGGGGATTGTCAAGAGGGTCGACCATAATTGAGCAAATCCCGGCAATAATTCGTCAATTCTCCGCCCCGAGACGGGCCCCGGCGTCCTTCCGACGCAGAAATCCGCCGGACTCTTGACACATCCTCCGTTTTGTGCTATGATACCGACAGAATGATCCGTCGGAGGTATCGTATATGACCGCTCATGACCGTCCGCACTCTTTGAAACTGAATCTGAAGGCATCTCCCCTCGGCGTGCTGCCTGATCGTCTCCGCTTCTCATGGCGCCAGCCCGACGGCGGGCAGACCGCTTACCGGGTCCGCCTCGTGCGTGGGACCGCACCCGTGACCGCGCCGCTGTACGACACCGGGCTGATCGAGGGAGAGGACTGCACCTCGGTCCGCCTCCCCGGGCTTGACGGCACGCTGCCCGCTCCGGGCCTGTACGGCTGGCAGGTCGCCGTCCGGCAGCGCGACGGCAGCCTGACGGCCTATTCCGGGATCCAGCCCTTCTTTGCCGACGACGGCCGGGTATGGGACGCCGCCCGCGGTCTGCCGGTGCCGGACGGCCTGTGGCCAGCGGCGCCGGATACCGTCCCGGACGGATGTACGCCCGGCGTGTGCGGCTTTTTCCGGCAGTGCTTCACGCTGTCGGACGAGGACCTTTCCGCGCTTGACCGGCTGATCCTGACCGCGACGGCCCGCTCGCCCGAAAAGGGGCGGCAGTACGTCTATACGCTGTCCGTCAACGGGCACGTGCTGGGTGTCGGTCCTTCCCGTTACGGGCAGACGCCCGACGGCGCCGTCGTGCTGAACACGCAGTCCTACGACGCGACTCCGTACCTTATCCCGGGCGAGAACGTCGTCGCCGCGTTCGCGTCCTCGGCTGCCGGTCCGGAGGAACGGATGTTTGCCTGCCGCGGACTCTCCTTCGGGAAGGACGGCTCCGTCCGTTCCCTGCTCGCGCCCGACGGCTGGCACGGCCTTGACGGTACCGCCACCCTGCGTCCGCGCTTCAACATCGGCACCCACTATTTTACCGCCTACGCCTCGGACGTTGACGGCAGGATATTCCCGTTCGGATATGATCGCCCCGGCTTTGACGACAGCGGATGGTCCCCCTGCGTCAGCAAGGGGCCGATCACCGGAAGCTGCGTCCCGGACGGCGGGCGCATGATCCTCGTCCCCTCCGGCTGTGACACGGTCACCCGCATCCCGCTGACAGACCCTGCCCCCCGTGTCAAGTGCGTCGGGGAGGGACATTATCTCGTCGATCTCGGTCAGGAGATCATCGGCTCGCTCGCGCTGGACGTGCCGCAGTACCGCGTCCGCTCGGTGCCGGAGATCACGCTGTACTTCGGAGAGCAGTGCCGGCAGAGCGCGGGGCCCGACGGCACGCTCGTCAAGTGGGACATGAACACGAGCAACCGTTACCGGCAGCAGTGGATCCTCGTGCCCGGCCGGACCTTTGAGACGACCGACTTCATGGCGTTCCGCTACGCGGAGATCACCGGTGTCCCGTTTGAGATCACGCCCGGCATGATCCGCGGCATCGCCGTCCGCCGTCCGTTCGATGACGGTGAGGCAAGCCTTTCCTCCGACAATTCCCTGCTCCGCGGGCTGTACGAGCTGTCCCGCCGCACGGTCGGATTCACCACGCAGGACATTTACGTCGATTCACAATCCCGCGAGCGCGGAGCGTATGAGGGCGATATGCTGATCAACGGTCTCGCCGCCTGCACCTTTGAGGACGACTACGCCGCCGCCCGCTTCTCGCTGGAATACCTGTACACCCACCGCACGTGGCCTGCCGATTACATCCTGTGGATCCTTGAGGCCGCCGTCCACGACTACTACGTCACCGGCGACGACAGTTCGCTGAAGGTTTGGTACGGTTGTTTGCGGGAGAAGACCTTCACCCGCTTCCTGTCGCCGGAGCTCGATCTCGTCCACTCCGGCAATCCCGGCGATAACAGCACGGACGCGATCCTCGTGGACTGGCCGCACACCGAGCGCGACGGGTATGATATGAAGGTGCGGTACAACACCGTGTTCAACTGTGTCGCCGTTGCCGGGTATGACGCGCTCGCGGAGATCGCGCGTGTTACGGACCATCCGGAGGACGCCGCGCTGTTTTCGTCTCTTGCCGCGCGCGTCCGGCACGGGATCTTCACGCATCTGTACGATCCCGCGACCGGTGACTTCTTCGACGGTCTGTACGCGGACGGTACCCGGTCTTCGCACGTCAGCCAGCACGCGGCGGCCTACGCGCTGTACGCCGGCGTCTGCACGGACAAGGCGATGTCCGACCGTGTCGCCGCCCGGATGTGGGAGCGGAGCCTTGTCACGGACGCGGACGGCACTTCGCGCGGGACCATCCGCATGAGCGTTTACGGTGCGTACTTCCTGCTCATGGGTCTGTACAAGACGGGTCACGCGGACATGGCCAACGCGCTGCTGCTCGATGAACACGACGCGGAGGGTGAACGTACCTACGCCTATATGCTGCGGCGGTCGGTCGGCGAGGAATGGTCGCCGTTCGGCGCGCCGGTCGGTGCGACGCTGACGACAGAGGCGTGGAACCGCCGCAACAAGCCCAACATGACCTACTCCCACCCGTGGGGTGCGGCGGTCTCCGCCGCCATTGCGCGCGGCATCTTCGGCATCGTGCCGACCGCGCCCGGCTACAGCCGATTCGTGGTCCATCCCGGCACGGCCGGACTGACCACAGGCACCTTGACCCTCCCCACGCTGCGCGGCGTCATTAAGGTATGCTTCCACAACGTCCCGGACGGCGGTACGGTGATCTCTGTCGACGCGCCCGTTGGGACGGAGTGGGACGTGAGATAAAAATTGCAAAAATGCCCTAATCCGTGTAAGATCAGCGCTTTTTTGCGTTTTGCATTATGATATATGAGGGCCTGCCGGCAGTCTTCAAGCCACGGCAGGCAGAGAAGGAGAATTTTATGAAACGCAGCTTTTCATCCCAACAAAAAGCATTGATCGGGGTCGTCATTTGGGTGACGGTATTCTGCGTGCCATTTCTTTGGCTGATATTCCTGCTTTCGGGAGAAGGAATCGGCGTCGCGCTGTGTCTGCTCACGATTGCGCTGTGTCTGCCGGCACTGCTTATTTCGATCCGGTGGGGCTTTATTTTCAGCTCCGTACACCTTGACGACACAGGCCTTGAGATCCGGAGCAAACGGGGAAAGGTCAGGCGCGCTCTCCGATGGGACGACGTCCGACTCTTCACGTTGACCGAAAAGGAGCAGGACGGAGAAAGGTATCTCTGCCTGTCGTCCAAGGCCGATCTTGATTTGCTGCGGACGACCTTCGGCGGTGTGATCTTTACGATCTTTTATGAGGACAAGACCACGATCGTGCTGCCGTATGACGCAGAGCTTCTGGATTTCTGCGAGGATCGTCTGGAGGATCGCGGCGTGCCGCTGCGGCTCGTGACGAATCCGAATACAGGGAAATGAACCCAAAAGAGCTTTTGCCCGGCGCGGCAGAAGCTCTTTTTTATCGGGGATACCTCGCGCTCCGCGCTCGGGGGCCCACCCCCTGCCCCCTCCCGTCCGCGGGAGGGTGAGATATTTATTTCTTTCAGCAAGGGGAAGGGGCTGCTGCGGCAGCCCCTTCCCCTTGCATCCTCATCCCGAGGAACCGCGCCTGCGGGCGCGGAGAAACGGAGACGCGTCCCCGTTCTCCCGGGTCTGCACGGATCGGGCAGATGCCATCTGCCTGATCCCGAGCGGGGTCAGGGGTCCCCGCGTAGGCGTTTAAAAGAAGGCGGGCGCCCTTGACGGCACCCACCTATCTCTTTCAGCGTAAACCGAACTCACGTGTATTCATTGCCCATAAAGTTCTTGGGATCCCTAAGCCCTTCTTTCAAGAAGGGCTTAGGCGGGGTCCGGGGCAGAGCCCCGCAAGCGCATCCTCGGGGGGCCGGGGCAGAGCCCCGCAAGCGCATCCTCGGGGGGCCGGGGCAGAGCCCCGCAAGCGCATCCTCGGGGGGCCGGGGCAGAGCCCCGGCGCATCCTCGGGGTCCGGGGCAGCGCCCCGCACGCATCTCCCTATGCCTTACAGCAGCTCTGCCTTCAGCACGGGGGCAAGGTCTCTTGCCTCCCAAGGCATATTCAGGTCCTCGCGGCCCATGTGACCGTACGCGGCCACGGGGCAGTAGATCGGTCTGCGGAGGTCGAACCGCTTGATGATCGCCGCCGGACGCAGGTCCACGTGGGACAGCACCGCGCGGGAGATCGCCTCCTCCGGCACCTTTGCCGTACCGGCCGTGTCGATCAGCACGGACACGGGCTTGGCAACGCCGATGGCATACGCCACCTGCACCTCGCAGCGGTCGGCGAGTCCTGCCGCCACCACGTTCTTGGCGATGTAACGCGCCGCGTAGGACGCGGAACGGTCCACCTTGGTCGGGTCCTTGCCGGAGAACGCGCCGCCGCCGTGACGGGCATAACCGCCGTAGGTGTCCACGATGATCTTGCGGCCGGTCAGACCGGTGTCGCCAGCGGGACCGCCGATAACGAAGCGGCCGGTCGGGTTGACGTAGATCTTGGTCTGCTCATCGAGCAGGCCGGCGGGGATGATCGGCGTGATCACCTTTTCGATCATATCCTTGCGGATGGTCGAAAGATCGACGTCGGGGCTGTGCTGGGTGGAGATGACCACCGTGTCCACACGGACCGGTCTGCCGTCCTGATACTCCACCGTCACCTGCGTTTTGCCGTCGGGACGGAGGTAGTCCACACCGCCGGACTTGCGCAGCAGCGTCAGGCCCTTGGCCAGCGCGTGCGCGAGCGAGATCGGCAGGGGCATCAGCTCCTCGGTCTCGTTGCAGGCATACCCGAACATCAGGCCCTGGTCGCCCGCACCGATGTCAAGACCGTCACCGTCGCCGGCTTTGGCCTCAAGAGATTTGTCCACGCCCAGCGCAATGTCGGGGGACTGCTCGTGGATGGAGGAAATGACGGCGCAGCTGTCGCAGTCAAAGCCGAATTTGGCTCTTGTGTAACCGATGTCGCGGACAGTATCGCGGACCACCTTCTGCATATCCACGTACGCGTTGGTCGTGATCTCGCCCATGATGGCCACAAGACCCGTCGTGCAGAAGGTCTCGCACGCCACGCGGGACATGGGATCCTGCCGCAGCATCTCATCGAGGATCGCGTCCGAGATCTTGTCGCAGATCTTGTCGGGATGCCCCTCGGTCACGGATTCACTTGTAAACAATACTTTTTTCATTTTTCTGTATCCTGTATCCTTTCTTTTCATGCAAAAAGCCTCTGTCCCGACAGAATACGAGGCAGAGGCTTCCCGCAGCCGGACCGCATGGATCCGCGCCGTGCGCAGCGTGTGTACTGCCGCCGGGCGTCAACTCTCATCTGTCAGGAATTGGCACCTTACCCACACCGGGCAGGTTGTCGTGACTTCGCAGGGCCTGTCCCTCCGTCACTCTCGATGGGAGCCGGCGTATACCGGCTCTGAGCGGCAGCGTCTGCCGCGGGATCGATCACTTTTTCTTACCGGTCGCTGCTCTCATACGCCTTGACGATCTTCTTGAGCGCGTTCTGAGAGGACTTGGTCGCGGACTTGACTGCGGAGGAGATCTCCGCCTTCTTGTTCATAAGCTGCTGACGGACGACGTCCGTGATGGCAAGATCGAACCAGTAACCGAAATCGTAGATACGGTTACGGATGAGGTAGTCGACCATCTCGCTGGACTGCGGGTCGCGGGCCGCCTTCAGCTTGGTGACGATCTCATACATATTGGGCGTGATGTGGACGTAGTTGTACGCACTCATGGCCTCGAGGATGGTGCCGACGAACTCGGCGTCCTTCTCGGTATTCAGGATGCCGACCATGGCTGCGGCACCGTTGACGAAGGAGAGATATTCCTTCTGGTACTCGTCATACTTGGGGACGGGGATGATACCGTAGTCCTGCTCCATATCCTGCAGGAAGGACAGCTTGGACAGCGTCATGTCGCAGAACAGCGCACGTCCGGCAATGAAGGGATCGTAGGTGGTCATGTAGATGCTGCCGTCAGTGACGTAGTAAGCCTGCTGGGTGATCAGGCCCTGATAGATCAGCGCGTAGATATTGAACATATCCTCCTGCTCGAAGGACAGCTCGGGGGCGCCGTCTTCGTTGATGGTGACGAACATACCGCCCGCACCGTAGTACATGGAGTAGGGGACGTCCATCATCCAGGTGGTCATGCCGTACCGGTCGTTCTGGTAGTCGATCTTCGCGTCGCCGTTGAGGTCGTTGGTAACGTCAGCCGACAGCTCGTTGAAGAGGCCGACCGTCCACTTGCCCTGCTTGACGGCGTCATAGGGCTCCTCCTTTTCAAGATCCCGCAGGAGCTTCTTGTTGAACACGAAGTTACTGGAGGCCTGCAGGGAGGACGGAAGGATATCACCCGTCATCAGCACGGTCTTGCCGTAAACTGTGAGGTTGTCACGGCAGGCGGCGTCCCACCACGGATGGGTCAGGTCGATGGTTTCCACGGAATTCATATCCATCAGGTAGTTGTTCTGCGCGCAGCTGCTGAACGTGTACTTGTGGCTGGTGAAGGTATCGTACTCGTCAAGGCCGGACGTGACCTGCGACATGACGGCGCTGTTGACGGCAATATAGTCACCGCCCTCGTAGATCTCGATGGTCGTGCCGAAGTCGGTCTCGATGACCTGATTGCGCTCGTAGATGCCGTCGTCGAGAATGTCGTTGCCCTCGGCGCCGTAGGCTTCGATGTAGAAGTTGTCCTTGTAATCGTCACGGGTGAGGATGAGGAAGGAACGGCCGAACTTGGTCTTTTCAAGCTCCGAGTAGACGTCCTTGGTCGCAGCCTCCGCGGTACTCTTCTCGCCTTGGGTGTCGTCACCGCCGTCGCCGTTGTCGGCGCAGGATGAAAGCACAGTCACGCAGGAAAGCGTCATCACAGCCGCCAGCAGGAAAGCCAGCAGCTTCTTTGCGGTATTGCTCATATATTGTTATCTTCCTTTCCCGCCGTCCGGCAGACCGGACAGCATAGTTACTTACAATATATTATACACGAATCGTCTCCGCCTGTCAAGAGCAAATTTCTATTCTTCGCAAGAATCGGCGTCTGTCGGTTGAAATGCAGAGCTGCTCCCGACACCCGCCGTTGGAGACCGGGCAAAATGGCATCGCCGGAACCCAAATAAGACTTTCAGCACCCACCAATCCCGTTCGGCGTAAACCAAACCTCGATCAATCTTCATTCTTATAAAAGTTCTTGGGATTCTTAAGCCCTTCTTTCAAGAAGGGCTTAAGCGGGGTGTGGGGCAGCGCCCCACAAGCGCATCCTCGGGGGTGTGGGGCAGCGCCCCACAAGCGCATCCTCGGGGGCGCGGGGCAGAGCCCCGGCGCTCTCCGCGTCCGCCGTTCCCTACGCGCAGCCGGCGATGGAGACGACGCCGTAGGAGATCAGCGTCATGAGGACGCCGGCAGCCAGCACGCCGAGGAAGGTGGAGAGGATGGCTTTCCAGAATTTCTGATCCACCATGGCGGCGATCAGAGAGCCCGTCCACGCGCCGGTCCCGGGCAGCGGGATCGCCACGAACAGAAACAGGCCCCAGAAGGCATACCGCTCGACCTTGCCGCGCTTCTTGTCGACCTTGCCGTACAGCCAATTGGCGAACTTGTTGAACAGCTTGACGCGGCAGCGGCTCATCCAGCCGAGGATGGCCTTGATGAAAAGCAGAATGAACGGAACGGGCAGCATATTGCCCACGATGCTGATGACGAAGGACTGCCACCACGGCAGACCGAGACCCGCTCCCAGCGGGATCGCGCCGCGAAGCTCGATGATAGGCAGCAGCGAGCAGAAGAACACACACCACTCGCGGCCGACCGTCTCCAGGAAGAAATGAACGATTGCGTCTTTCATACGTCGTTACCCGAAGGCCCTTTCTTTTGCACGTCCGGATTTTTATGGTTCTGACGCCCCCCGTGAAGCAGGGGCGATATTTTCTTGTATACGAGGAACGTGATCACCACGTTCACGACACCTTTCACCGCAGTGAACGGCAGATTGAACATAAGCAGCGCACGCCACAGCGTGGTCGCTGCCGGATTCAACGCCCGATACAGGCCGAGGATCGCCTCCATGGGCATGAACTGCGCGTAGACGGGGTAGGTTATCCAATAGTTGACCGGCAGCGAGACCGCAGCGGCCAGCAGCGTGCCGATCACCGAACCGATCAGCGCGCCGGTTTTCCCGCCCTTCAGACGGTAAAACAAGCCCGCCGGCAGCACGAAACAGGCACCGATCAGGAAATTCGCCAGCTCACCGACGCCGCCCGTCTGCGTCACGGGCAGATGGATGACGTTTTTGAGCAGCTCGACCGTCACACCGGCCCACGGACCGACACCGAAGGCGGTCAGCAGCGCGGGGAGGTCGGAGAAATCGTACTTCAGAAAGTCCGGCACCAGCGGCACCGAAAACTCAAGATACATGAGAACGGCCGAAAGCGCCGACATGACGGCGGTCACGGCCAGAGAACGCACCGACGAGCGGCGCGCGGACAAGGCATTGCGTTGCTTCATGGTATATCCTTTCCCGCCCGAGTGTAAAGGCATGACCGCATAGTGCGCGGTCTGTGCCTTGTGGAAAGAATCCCCCGTGGCAGAACGCCACGGGGGACTTTTCCGATCTCAGATCAGAAATCAGGCGATGATCTCGGAAACGACGCCGGAACCGACGGTACGGCCGCCCTCGCGGATAGCGAAGCGGAGACCGAGCTCGCAGGCGACGGGCTTGATCAGCTCGACAGTCATCTCGACGTTATCGCCGGGACGGCACATCTCAACGCCCTCAGGCAGTTCGATGGTACCGGTGACGTCGGTGGTTCTGAAGTAGAACTGAGGACGGTAGCCGGCGAAGAAGGGCTTTGCACGGCCGCCTTCCTTCTCGGACAGAACGTAAACGTTGCCCTTGAAGTTGGTGTGAGGATGGACGGAGTTGGGCTTAGCAAGGACCTGGCCTCTCTCGATGCCGTCCTTAGCGATACCACGGAGCAGAGCACCGATGTTGTCGCCGGCCTCAGCCTGAGGAAGCAGCTTGTGGAACATCTCGACACCGGTAACGACGGTGGAGGTCTTCTCCTCGGTCAGACCGACGATCTCGACGGTATCGTTGACCTTCAGAGTACCACGCTCCACACGGCCGGTAGCAACGGTACCACGACCGGAGATGGAGAAGACGTCCTCGACGGGCATCAGGAAGGGCTTATCAGCCTCACGCTCGGGAGAAGGAATATACTCGTCGACCTGGTCCATCAGCTCCTTGATGCAAGCATACTCGGGAGCGTTGAGGTCGGTAGAGGTGGACAGCAGAGCCTCACGGGCAGAGCCGCGGACGATCGGGATATCGTCGCCGGGGAAGTCGTAGGAAGACAGCAGATCGCGGACTTCCATCTCGACGAGGTCAAGAAGCTCCTCATCATCGACGAGGTCAGTCTTGTTCATGAAGACAACGATGGCGGGAACGCCGACCTGACGAGCGAGCAGGACGTGCTCACGGGTCTGAGCGAGAGGGCCGTCGGTACCTGCAACGACGAGGATAGCACCATCCATCTGTGCAGCACCGGTGATCATGTTCTTGACGTAGTCGGCGTGCCCGGGGCAGTCGACGTGTGCGTAGTGGCGGTTGTCGGTCTCATACTCAACGTGACGGGTGTTGATTGTGATACCACGAGCTCTCTCCTCGGGAGCGTTATCGATCTGGTCGTAAGCCATGAACTCGTTCTTACCGGAGTTCAGGGACAGGTACTTGGTGATAGCAGCGGTCAGAGTGGTCTTACCGTGGTCGACGTGACCGATGGTACCAATGTTTACATGGGGCTTGGTGCGCTCGAATGTTGCCTTTGCCATTTTAGTGATCCTCCATAAAATAAATTTTTTTGTTAGGGTTTTTCTGTGTCAGCCCCTCGGCACGGGGCTGACAGCGGGTTCGATTGTAAAGTTATGCGTTAGCCTTTCCGCGGGCCTTGACGATCTCCTCCTGGATGCTCTTGGGCACTTCTGCGAAGTGGCTGGGCTCCATGGAGTAGATACCGCGGCCCTGCGTCTTGGAACGCAGGTCGGTTGCGTAACCGAACATGCAGGACAGGGGCACGAAAGCGGTGATCTCCTCGACGCCGCCGTTGGCAGCCTCCATCGAGTTGATCTGACCGCGGCGGGAGTTGAAGTCGCCGATGACGTCGCCCATGTACTCTTCGGGCACAATGGTAACGACCTTCATCATAGGCTCGGTCAGGACGGGATCTGCCTTCCGCATAGCCTCCTTGAAGGCCATAGAGCCGGCGATCTTGAACGCCATATCCGAGGAGTCGACCTCGTGGTAAGAGCCGTCGTACAGCGTGACCTTGACGTCCACGACGTTGTAGCCGGCCAGCACACCGCTCTGCATGGCGCCCTGAATACCGGCGTCGACAGCGGGGATGTATTCCTTGGGAATAGATCCGCCGACGGTGGCGTTGATGAACTCGTAGCCCTTGCCGGGCTCGTTGGGCTCGATGATGATCTTGACGTGACCGTACTGACCGGAGCCGCCGGACTGACGCTTGTACTTGGTTTCCTGATCCACCTGCTTGCGGATGGTCTCCTTGTATGCGACCTGGGGCTTACCGATGTTGGCCTCGACCTTGAACTCACGGAGCATACGTTCGACGATGATCTGCAGATGCAGCTCGCCCATACCGGCGATGATGGTCTGACCGGTCTCCTCGTCGGTCCAGGTACGGAAGGTGGGGTCCTCCTCTGCCAGCTTGGACAGAGCGATACCCATCTTCTCCTGACCGGCACGGGTCTTGGGCTCGATGGCAACGCGGATGACGGGCTCGGGGAACTCCATGGACTCGAGGATGATCGGGTGCTTCTCGTCGCAGAAGGTATCACCGGTGGTGGTGTTCTTCACGCCGATGGCAGCCGCGATATCACCGGTATACACGGTGTCCACGTCCGTACGGTCGTTTGCGTGCATCATCAGGATACGACCGAGACGCTCACGCTTGCCCTTGGTGGAGTTGTACACGATATCGCCCGCGTTGACAGTACCGGAGTACACGCGGAAGTAGCACAGCTTGCCCACGAAGGGGTCGGTCATGATCTTGAATGCGAGTGCGGAGAAGGGCTCGTTGTCGTCAGCCTTGCGGACGTCGGGCTCGCCGGTCTCCTTGTTGGTGCCATCCACGGGAGGAATGTCGGTCGGGGCGGGCATATAGTCCACCACGGCATCCAGCAGCTTCTGGACACCCTTGTTGCGGTAGGAAGATCCGCAGCACACGGGCACCATCTCGTTGGCGATGGTAGCCTTGCGGATCGCGTACTTGATCTCTTCGGTGGAAAGAGTACCCTCTTCCAGGTACTTATCCATGAGTTCCTCGTCGACCTCGGCGCAGGCCTCGATCAGCTTGCCGCGGTACTCTTCGGCCAGATCGACCATGTCGGCAGGAATGGGCTCGACACGGACGTCCTTGCCCTCGACATCATAGTAGATATCGGCTTCCATGTTGACCAGATCGATGATGCCGCGGAAGGTCATTTCCTTGCCGACGGGCAGCTGGATCGGAACGGGGTTGGTGTGCAGTCTGTCCTTCATCATGTTGATGACGCGGAAGAAATCGGCACCGGTAATGTCCATCTTGTTGACATACGCCATACGGGGGACACGGTACTTATCTGCCTGACGCCACACCGTCTCGGACTGAGGCTCGACGCCGCCCTTCGCGCAGAAGACGGTCACAGAGCCGTCCAGCACACGCAGAGAGCGCTCGACTTCCACGGTGAAGTCCACGTGCCCGGGCGTATCAATGATATTGATACGATGCTCTTTCCAATAGCAGGTGGTAGCCGCAGAAGTGATGGTGATGCCTCTCTCCTGCTCTTCTTCCATCCAGTCCATCGTTGCGGCGCCCTCGTGGGTCTCGCCCAGCTTGTGGGTCTTGCCGGTGTAGAACAGGATACGCTCCGTCGTGGTGGTCTTACCGGCATCAATATGCGCCATGATGCCGATGTTGCGGGTTTTTTCAAGAGAATATTCCCTGGACATTGTTTACTCCTTGGTTTTCAAAACCGATCGGCGGCAGTTCTGCCCGCCGGATCAATATCTGTAATGGGCGAAGGCCTTGTTTGCTTCTGCCATACGATGGGTCTCTTCCTTCTTCTTGAAGGCGCCGCCCACGCTGTTCTTGGCATCCAGAATCTCGCCGGCCAGTCTCTCTGCCATGGTCCGCTCGGAGCGGTTCCGCGCATAGCTGATCAGCCAACGGAGCGCCAGGGTCTGCTGGCGGTCTGCACGGACCTCCATAGGCACCTGATAGGTGGCACCGCCGACGCGGCGGGCCTTGATCTCCAGCTCAGGCTTGATGTTGTCAAGACCTGCCTGGAACACTTCAAGGGCATTCTGGCCGACCTTCTCTTCGATGATGCGGAAAGCATCATACACGATGGTCTGAGCCACGCCCTTCTTGCCGTCCTGCATGACGTTGTTGACCAGCTTCGTGACCAACTTGGATCCGTACAGAGGATCCGGCAGAACGTCTCTCTTCGAGATATTACCTCTTCTAGGCACTGTAACTTCCCTCCTTCATTAGTAATGAATGAATTCATAGGTACTCAAAAGCAACTCTTCTGTTCATGCGCCTGTCGTGATTTCTGATCCCCGGGTGACCGGGCTGTATATAAACATGAAAAATCAGGAGGACGATCAGGTGATCCTTGAATCTACTGCTTTTCTTCTACCCATCCGCTGTGATTCTCTTTCAGCGGGTCCGCACTTTCAACTCACACCGGCGGAACGGTGCCCGGGTCTTCTGCCCGGCGGCAAGAAGCGAATTACTTCTTCTTCTTGGGAGCCTTTGCTCCGTACTTGGAACGGCTCTGGTTGCGGTTGGCAACACCCTGAGCGTCCAGCGTACCACGGATGATGTGGTAACGGACACCGGGGAGGTCACGCACACGGCCGCCGCGGATCAGAACCACAGAGTGCTCCTGCAGGCTGTGACCGATGCCGGGGATGTAGGTGGTGACTTCGAGCCCGTTGGTCAAACGCACTCTCGCGATCTTACGCAGAGCGGAGTTCGGCTTCTTGGGCGTGGTGGTGGAAACCTTGGTGCAGACGCCTCTCTTCTGGGGAGCGGACTGGTCGGTGGCTTTGCCCTCGAGGCTGTTGAAGCCCTTCTGCAGAACGGGTGCCTTGGACTTGTACACCTTGTCTGCACGACCCTGTCTGACGAGCTGGTTAAAGGTTGGCATTCCTGATAATCCTCCTTCTTCTGATATTTCAATGTTTATATACAATCACCTGTCCCTCCGTGCAAAGAGGACGGCGTGACTGTCGGATCTGATCGGCGTGACGGCATAGTTATCCCGTGAAAACCGCACACCTGCAGTATTATACCATAGTCTTATCCGTTTGTCAAGCGTCGGAAACGCCCCCGGAAAACTTTTCCCTATTGTACAATTTGATCCACTCGGGCAGTGACCGTTTTGTGAAAATGACAAATATATTGCCCGTACAATGGCTTTTCAAACGGGGAAACGGGTTTCCCGCGGGCTTCGGGACGGTCGGAAGCGGCTTTGGAGCGGCTGTCGGAAGGCCGCCGTTTGGGGAAAGTGACGAAATTTCAGAAATTGCCGCCGGACGGTGGGGGATCGGTTGTACGCCGCCGCGGGCGCCGGCTTGGCCATGGTTCCGCTTTACCTTTTTCCCCACCCCCCCTGTCCCCCCGCCCCACGGGCGGGGGGAATATCTTATTTGACAGCAGGGAGAAGAGAGCGGCTGCACCGCTTCCTTCTCCCTGCACCCTCATCCTGCGGGACGCGGGAGACACAGCTCGCTATCCCCGCGCCCGTAGGCGCGGTTTCTCCGGGATGAGGATGCAAGGGGAAGGGGCTGCCGCAGCAGCCCCTTCCCCTTGCTGAAAGAAAACTATATTCTCCCCTCCCGCCGCAGCGGGAGGGGTCGGGGGTGGGCTCCCCGAGCGCGGTACGCGCGAGGCGTCCCCGGGGCGCGAGGCTGCGCCCCACGCGCCTTATTTACCCACACAAAACCTTGAGAATATCTCGTTGATGACGTCCTCGCGGGCGGTGCGGCCGCAGAGGGAGCCGAGGGCGGACATCGCCTCGCGGATGTCATCGGCGCAGATGTCGTAGGTCAGCCCGGCGCGCAGATTGGCGGACGCACGGGCCAGCGCGGACGCGCAAGATGCGAGCTCCGCCGCCTGCCGCGCGCTGAAGACCACCGCTTCTTCGCCGACGTGCAGACCGCCGTCAATGAAAGCAGCCTCCACAGCCTCCGCCAATACGCCGAAGCCGTCGCCGGTCAGCGAGCTGACCGGGATGCTGCCGGGAACGGACTCCATGCCGGGATACAGGTCCGACTTCGTCAGCACGCGGATCACCGTCTTTCCCGCCGCCTCCGCACGGGCCAGCTCCCGCTCCGATACGTCCCCGTCTGCCTCCGTGGGCATACCGGGATCGGACAGGTACAGGATCAGCTCCGCCTGCTCCATCGCCGCACGCGCCCGCTCCACACCGATCTTCTCGACCGCGTCCATGCCCGCGTCCTCGCGCAGACCGGCCGTGTCACAGAGACGCAGCGTCACCTTGCCGAGCGACACCGTTTCCGTCAGTACGTCACGCGTCGTACCCGCGATGTCCGTCACGATCGCCGCGTCACGCCCGACCAGCCGGTTGAAGAACGCGCTCTTTCCGACGTTCGGCCGCCCGCAGATCACGGTCGGCACACCCTCCGCGATCGCACGTCCCGTCCGGTAGGTCGAAAGCAAACGCCTTGCCTCCGCCAGCGCCTCCTCTGCCGCACGCAGGATCTCCTCCCGCGGCATCTCGGTCAGATCCTCCTCCGGGAAGTCGATGCCCGCCTCCATGTTGGACAGCACCGCACACAGCCCGCCGTACACAGCCTCCGCCTGCCTCGTCAGAAGACCGTTCATGCCCGACCGCGACAGCCGCAGCTGCGTGTCGTTCCCCGCGTCCAGCAGGTTCCCGAGCGCCTCCGCCTTTTCGAGATCCAGCCGGCCGTTCAGGAACGCCCGGCGCGTGTATTCGCCCGGCAGCGCCTGACGCGCACCCGCCAGCAGACAGGCAGTCAGCACGTTGCGGGTCACCAGAATGCCGCCGTGACACGACAGCTCCGCCGTGTCCTCCCCCGTGTAGGAGGCCGGACCCCGGAAAAGCGTGCAGAGCCCGTCGTCCAGCACCTCGCCGGGCCGCCCGAACGCGGCCTCTGCCCCGTCGGGCACCACGATGTCGCCCCATACCGCGTACCGCGCCGGATAGTCCGTGACAGCCTTGCCCGAACGGGGACGGAACACCCGGCCGGCGACCGTCAGCGCGTCCGGCCCCGACAGCCGGATGACCGCAACGCCGCCCTTGCCGAAGGGCGTGCTGACGGCCGCGATGGTATCAAAAGGTGAATACATATCTGCTCCTTTTCAAAATCCCCCTTCCGCGCTCGGCGGAGGGGGGGATCGGATAATGACTTATTCCTCGTTGGCCGTCTCGATGGCCGCGTCGGTCTCGATGGACTCCACGTCCACGACGACCTCATCCTTTTCCGTCTCCTCGTCCTCGGAGGGCAGCGCGGCGGAGAGATCGATGTCGAAGGGATCGTGCTCGTCGTCATCGCTGAACACGGAGGGCTGCATTTCCCTCTTGGTGGCGGGCGCCAGCGGATCCACGACCTTGTCGGACTTGGGCTTTCTTCTTCTGCGGCGGCTGCTGCCGGACTTGGCGGCTCCCTCCTCGCCCCTCGCGTCCTCGGACTTGAGAGCGGCGGTAGGCATACCCTCCTCCTCAAGATAGATCACCACGCGGCGGTTGTTCTCCGCACCGATGGAGTTGGTGGAAATACCCTCCATGTGCTGGATCTCGGAGTGGATGATGCGGCGCTCGTAGGGATTCATGGGCTCGAGCATGATGCTCTTCTTGTACTTCAGCACCTGATTGCCCTTCTTGCGGGCCAGGATGCGGAGCGCCTCCTCGCGCTTGGCGCGGTAGTCCTCCACGTCCACGGTGATGCGGGCAAACTCACGCTTCTCGCCCTCCTCCTTGCGGTTAGCGGCAAGATTGGCCAGATATTGCAGCGCGTCCAGCGTGTCGCCGTGATGGCCGATCAGCACGCCTGCGTTCTCACCGTCCACGGTGATGACCATATCGTCGTTGTCACCGGGATGCATGGCGACGACAACGTCAGCCAGCTCCATGTTCTCCACCAGTTTGCAGATGAAGCGGTACGCGTTCTGCTCGCTCTCGGATGCCGTTGCAGGATCGATGTTGGCAGGGCGCTTGGGCGCGGGCTTCTTTTCAGGCTCGCCCTCGGGCTTGGCCGGCTTCTTCTCGCCGGGCTTGCCCTTGCCGCCGTTCCGTCCGTCACGGCTTCCGCCCTGACGATGATCGCCGCGGGGACGGCGGGGACGGCTTTCCCCGTCCTCACCCTCGGTCACGACCGGGGCGTCGGGGATCTGATAAACGGCGTGGATGGTGGCGTCCACGGCACCGAAGCCGAGGAAGCCCTTTCTGGCCTCACGGACCACGGTGATGACCAGCGCGGACTCACTCGGCGCGCCGAGCTGCTCGACCGCGAGAGCGATCGCCTCTTCCTTGGTTTTGGCGCTGATCTCTATTTCCTTCTTCATGTCGGATGTTCCTCTTTCTTTCAGTTATTCGGGAACGGCTTTACTGACTGCCGTCCTTGTTGTCCGGCTGCGTGTCGGCAGGCTTGTCTTCCTTCAGGGTCACACCCTCGACCAGCGATGCGGTCTTGCTGTCTTTCTTGGCAGCGGGCTGCTCCTCTGCTGCGGGAGCCTTGGCCGCGGGCTCATCGTCCTCACGATAGGGCTGCTTGGCCTTCTTGGCCGCGGCGCGGTCGTCCTTGTTCTTGTCCTCGTACTCGTCGTCGTCGATGTGGTGCAGGGACCGGAAGCCGGGCGTACCGGAATAGTCAACGCGCTTCGGCTTGTTCTTATCCTTACCGGCCAGCTCCTTCTCGGCAGCCTTGTAGTCGGCCTCGGTGAACTGCGGCAGCGGCATGACCTTGCTCATGATCCACGACTTGAAGGTGGAGACCACGCTCTTGATGGCCCAGTACAGGCCGACGGCGCCGGGCACCCAGAAGGTTAACACGGCGGACATAAGGGGCATGGACACGTCCATGATGGTATTGGAGCAGCCGGTCGCCTTATCGTCGGCAGTCGTCATGGGCTGGGGCGAGAACTTGTGGGTCAGCTTCATGGAGAAGAAATACACCAGGAAGGTCAACACCGGCAAAAGGAGCAGGATCCACGCTCTGTTCGCAAGGTTGGAGAAGCTCGGGGTCAGACCGAAGTTGGCGCCGAACAGGCTGAAATCGGGGATCTCGTGCGCGCCGATGATTTCCTTCAGCGTATTCATCACGGATTCGCTGTTGGTAAAGAAGGCGAAGTCCTTGAGACCGTTCAGGCTGTCAAGGCCGGAATCGCGCAGCACCGACAGGATCTCGATGGTGCCGTTGCGAGCCTGCAGCTCAAGGCCCATACCGCCGGCGGCTCTCGGAGCCGTGGCGAAGGTGTTGAGCGCGGAAGCCGCCTCCGCGGGGCAGCTCATCATATACTTGAGGGGGTCGATGACGATGTAGTACAGCGCCATGACGATAGGCAGGGATACGAGCAGGGGCAGGCATCCGGAGGTGGCGGGGTTGTAGCCCTCGTTCGTGTACATCTCCTGGATCTCCTGGTTCATGTCCTGCATGGTCTTCTGGTCGTTGCGTCCGGCGTACTTCTTGCGGATGGCCATTTCCTTGGGACGCAGCTTGGCCTGACGGATGGAGTTCTTCTGCTGATAGAAGGCCAGCGGCAGAAGCAGGATCTCCACGGCGATGGCGAAGAACACCGTGCCGAGGATGAAGTTGCCGAAGCCGAGCGTGTTGATCATCCACTCGAAGCCGAGCGCGATCCAGTGCAGGATGGTGAACAGGAAGCCGCCTGCCTTCTCGGTGGATACGGGGGTCTTGAAGCAGTTGACCAGCGTCTGCACGTCGGCAACCGTCATGCTGTTGGCGGAATCGTAGGTGGTGATCCCGTTGGCCTTGAAGACGGTGAGTGCAAACTCCGGTGCCTTTTCGGGCTGGGCCGCGGGCAGATTGTCGTCGTCAAAGTCTGCGGCCGTCATGTCGTATCCGTTCAGCGCGGCGACCAGCTGCGTGCGGATGGTGTAGGCATCCTTGCTCGCCTGAATGGAGTTGGCCAGATTGCTGAGCGCGTCCTGACTCATGCCGTTGCCGTTCTCCGCGGACGCGACGGTGATGACCTCGCTGTTCATGGTCAGCGCGGGCGTGGTCTGCCTCCGGCCGCAGCCGGTCAGCACACCGCCGAGCACGGCCAGCAGCACCAGCGCAGTGACGACGCGGACGGCAATGCCTCTGACACATTCTTTTCTTTGCGTATTCTTCATTGATGCGTGTTTCCCTTTCTGAGTCTCTCTGATCGAGTGCGCGCCGCACCCGGACAGCCGGGGCGGCTTCTTCCTGCGTGGTCCCGGCAGGCGGCGGGTGCGGTTCCTCTGTATCTGACCGCTGATTTCAGTTGTGCGGCTGCCCGCCGGCATCGGGTGCCGGGGCTGCCTCGGGTCCGTCTGTCGGTTCCGCATCGGGCCCGGATGCGTCCGGCGGCGTTTCACCGTCGGAAGGAGTGTTCCCTCCGTCATCGGAGGCGGACGGGTCTGCCTGTGACAAGGTCCGTCGGGCGGCGTTCTCCGCCAGATAGCTGTCGTACTTCGACCATCTCATGGGCATGGTGCGGAAGCCTGTCTCCGGCACAGGATCATAACCGCCGGGAGACAGCGGACTGCAGCGAAGGATCCGCCATATCATCAGGACAAAGCCCGCGAAGAAGCCCCGCTTTTCAAACGCCTCGCAGGCGTAGGCGGAGCAGGTGGGGGTGAAGCGGCAGGTCGGGTACGGCTTGAGCGGGGACAGATACTTTCTGTACAGCCCGATGAGCCAGATACACAACCGCTTCATGGCGTCTGACTGCCGGGTGCCGGGCCGGCAGCTGCCGGAGCCTTTCCATCCTCCGGGGGACGGAGCATCTCCAGCTTGCGGAAGATATACCGCAGGTCGGCTTCGATCTCATAGCTTTTCCGCCGCTCGATGCCCGGCTTGGCGGAAATGACGATCAGATAGCCCGTTTTGAGAATCCCTTCCTTTGCCAGAGGGCGCAGTCCCTCCCGGATGATGCGCTTGACGCGGTTGCGGCCGATGGCGCCGCTCTCCCGCTTGGGCACAGACAGACCGATCCGGTTGACGTACGCTTTCGCCGGGTTGGCTTTCTTCAGCCGGCGTGCGTTCAGGTCCTTGAGGACCCACACGGTCACGTACCGGCCGGACCAACGCCTGCCCCGCTGAAAGGTTTTCTGGTACAGGTGGTTTTCCCTGATGGCTGTTTCTTTCATGTGGCTGGTTTTTCCTTTGCTATAAAAAACCCCGAGGAAAGACAGACAAACGATGGCACGCAGCTCTCTTTTTATCTATCAGTCATCGGCGGTTTTTATGTTGAGCGCTGAGGATATGAAAGGGACGATGTTCGGATACGCGATCAATAGGTCAGTCTCTTTCTGCCCTTCTGACGTCTTCTCTTGAGGACGTTTCTGCCGTCGGCAGTCTTCATTCTCTTTCTGAAGCCATGCTCCTTCATTCTCTGGCGCTTCTTAGGCTGATAAGTTCTCTTCATGGATGCTACCTCCTATCTTATTTTGCCCATGCTCTGATCTGCCGGTCTGACGGACACAGATCCGCTTATGACAATGACCATTATATTATACCCGCACCATGGGTGGTTTGTCAAGAGGTTTTGAAAAATTTTTTGAGGAATTTCTGATTCCGTACTATATACGCACCGACGATTGCTCCGGCGCCCTGCCGACGGGTGCCGGACGCTGCGAAATCGCCGAAGGCTCCGTTAGGGCTTCTGCCCCCTCCCCCCTCATCCTGCGGGATGCGAGAGACGCACCTCCGTTCTCCACGGCTTGCACATCAGAGCGGGGATAGGGGTCCCCGCGACTGCGTTTCAAAAAAGGCGGGCGCCCATGA
>JAKSPU010000032.1 GCA_024404505.1 Clostridia bacterium | reverse complement strand
AGACCGCCGCCGATGGAGATGGCGCGGGCGATGTTGGAGCCGATGCAGATGACGATGATGGACACGACGGGACCGAGGATGAACATGGTCAGCAGGATGGAGGGACGCCAGCCGGTGCGCCTGTGCGTGAAGACGTAGACCAGCGCGATGGCGAGCGAGTAGAGCAGGGAGCAGCCGAGCAGGGTGAGGGCCCGTCCGAGCGTGACGGTGGTGATGTCGATGACTTCCAGTATGTTATTCATGGTATATCTCCGATCTTATGAATTCATGATCAATGGATGAGGCGCAGGTAATGCTCCTCGTCCGGGGACAGCGCGCAGGCCTTGTCGTAGGTGTACAGCTTGAAGTCCGTGCCGACCTTGGAGAACGTGTGGAAGGACAGGCCGCAGTCGCTCATGACGCGGGCAAACCACAGCGGCACGGCGCCGGGGAACTTGACCTCCATCAGCGTCTTCCCGGGAGACAGCGCGGGATCCCCGTACCGGCCTTTTTCAAGGTCGAGGTCGTACCGCCGTGTCAGGATGTCGCTGTCAAAGGTGACGCGGAACTCGGGGTCCTCCTTGCCGAAGTAGGCGTTTCGGAGGTAGCTGACGTAGATCTTAGGAAACACCTTCTTGTGCGAGCGGTAGTAATCGATCTCTCGCAGCACCTGCTCGTCGATGTAAGGCAGCCCCTCGGGGTGGACGCCGGTCTCGAGGTAGGCGTTTGCCTCCCGAAGAGTGAATTTCACGCGCCGCTTGGTACCGACCTTGTTGCATTTCTTCTTGATCTCGAGGAACACCTTGGTGTCCGGTGTCGGGACGCCGTAGGCGCGCAGCCGCAGCTTTTCCTTGTACCACGGTTTTTCCACCGAGGTGCGGATGACGTTGTCAGCCTCGTCGTCAAAGTAGAGGTTGCAGATCATGTAGGGCTTTCCGCCCACGTTATAGGCATCCGGCTCCATATACGGGGTTATGCGGGATTGAAGCTCGGGAACGAGAACCGTCGGGACGACGACCTTCTTTTCCATCCGCTCAAACGTATTGCCGGCCAACCGGTCCGCCTCCTTCCAGGACATATACGTCCATATTACAATTTCAATTATAACGCTTATATATGACCGTTTTGTGAACAAAACAGAAAAAAGGTGAAAAAGAACGGCAAAGCATACGGAATCGGTGTACGGAACGGACGCTGCCTCTTCTGCCTGAAGTTGTATGAGAGGGAGCGCGGCCTTCTGCACACACTATGGCCGAAAGGAGATGATGATATGTTCCGCAATTCCGGAAATAAATCATATAAAACCGGGCCCCGGCGCCGGAGACGGCGCCGGATGCGCCGCATCCCGGCGCTCATGCTGGCCGCACTGATGCTTCTGCCGGCCTTTTGTCTGTCCGCGTTCGCCGAGAACGACACGACCGTCTATAATTGGTACTGCGTCCACGTGGGAGACCACGCCCGTCCGCGGGCGGACAGCCGGTTCGACTTCATCGGGCGGCTTGGCGGGTACTATATCGACGGGCATCCTGCCGCCAAGGACCCGGACAGCCGGGACAAGGTCGTATACCTGACCTTCGACGCGGGCTACGAGAACGGAAACGTGGCAAAGATCCTCGATACGCTGAAGGAAGAGAAAGTTCCCGGCGCGTTCTTCGTGCTGGGCAACCTGATCACGCAGAACCCCGAGCTGATCCGCCGCATGGCGGACGAGGGGCATCTGGTCTGCAATCACTCATACAGCCATAAGGATATGACCGGCTGGACAGAGGCACAGATCCGGGAGGAGCTGACCAAGCTCGAAACGATCTGCCGCGAGCAGACCGGCGTGGTACTGTCGCCCTACTTCCGTCCGCCCGAAGGGAAATTCAGCCGCAGCCTGCTGGAGGCCGTCAACGGCATGGGGTACAAAACGGTCTTTTGGAGCTTTGCCTACGCGGATTGGGACAACAGCCGTCAGCCGGACCCCGAAAAGGCCAAGGCCAAGGTGCTGGACAACGTCCACAACGGCGCCGTCATCCTGCTGCACCCCACCTCGGCGGCGAACGCTGCCATCCTCGGAGACGTGATCCGCAGCCTCAAGGCGGACGGATGGCGCTTCGGGACGCTGGACGAGCTGACCGACGCGGGCACCGCGGACACATCCCGGCCTGCACCGGACGAGCGGAGAGGAGGCTGACGCATGGGCGGCAGGATCACAAGGAGATACGTCCGCCGCACCCGGACGGGTACGGAGCGGGCGTTGTGGCTGACGATCGCGCTCGTGTTCCTCTTGACGGCGGCGCTGTTGTTGTGGCTGCTCGTCCGGACCTACGCGTCCGGCGGCGCCCGGCTGTCCGATCAGACGAACGAGCCCGGCGGGCAGGGCGGGGAAGCGGTGACAGGGCAATATGCCGGGCTTTTGCCTGTATTGCCTGACCCGGGCGCGGATACCGCGCTGATCCCCACGGACGGGGAAGTGTCCGCAGACACGGACGGCACGCAGGAAGCGGAGACCGCCCCGGCTGCGCGGGACGACGACGATCTCGTATACTACCGTCATCGCAACGATCGCATGGACATCGCCCTGAGCTTCGACGACGGTCCGCATCCGTCCTATACGCCGGAGATCCTGTCGATCCTCGACGAGTACGGCGTGACGGCGACCTTTTTCATGGTCGGGGAAAACGTGCAATACTGGCCGGAGGTGGCGGAATCCGTGATCGCCGCCGGTCACGAGGTGGGCAACCACAGCTACGATCACGCCCGGTTGTCCTCGCTGACCGAGACCGGGGTCCGGGAACAGATATCCCGCTGCGAGGAGGCGATCGCGTCGGTGGGGGAGTACCGCCCCCACCTCCTGAGGCCGCCCGAGGGCTGCCTCAGCCAGACCGTCCGCAAGCTCTCGCGGGAGCTGGACTACCGCATCATCCTGTGGGATATCGACACCCGCGATTGGGCACACACGCCGCCCGGGAAGATCGCGCAGAACATCCTTGACAACGTGCAGGCCGGGGATATCATCCTGATGCACGACTATATCGGGCATGACAGCCCCACGCCGGAAGCCCTGCGGCTGGTGCTGCCGGAGCTTCTGGCGAGGGGATACCGGTTCGTCACGGTCAGCGAGCTGATCGACGGGAACTGAGAAAGAGGCCCGGACGGGACCTTGCAGGACCGGGGGAAGGGCAGACCGCCCTTCCCCTCCGGCTGTTGATTCCTGCCGTACCGTGGTCGGTTTTTGTTAAATTTCTGTTAAATATTTTGCATATCATGTTTGAAACATTATATAGTATGTTATAATAAATAGCTGACTCCCTTTCCGGACCGCCGGAATGGGGATCTTATCGCAACCTTTTTTCTGATGCAGGGCTTTCTCGGCCCGGGGAGGTTTTCGTGGCACAGTTTTTCAATACTTTGGGTGACATGATCAATCGATACATAGCCGCTCCGCTGCTGGCGCTGAAGTGGACGGACGTACTGGATATCCTGCTTCTTTCGGTGCTGTTCTATTTCGTATACTCCTTTGCGCGGGTGCGCCGTGTGGGTAAGCTGGCGTTCGGTCTGTTCATCATCCTCCTTCTGTACGTGCTGGCCGATTTCCTGAATCTCCGCGCTACGCACCGGATGCTGGCGGGTATCGCCTCGTTCGGTATCATCGTGCTGGCCGTCATTTTCCAGCCCGAGCTGCGCTCCGCGCTGGAAAAGCTCGGCAACAGCGTATTCGACCTCCGTTCCGGTATCAGTCAGCGCCACGCCGCGATGGCCAACACCATCAGCGAGGTCGTGGAGGCTGCCTGCCAGATCGCTTCACAGGAGCATGACGGCGCGCTCATCGTCATCGAGCGCACGACGAAGCTCGGTGAGTACGCCGACAACGGCACGAGGCTGGACGCGCTCGTATCCACCAACCTGCTGACCGGCATTTTCGTGAACAAGGCGCCGCTGCATGACGGAGCCGTCATCATCCACGGGGACCGTGTGGTCGCGGCTGCCTGCAAGCTCCCGATCAAGACGTCCGGCGATGAGGCACGCGGACTCGGCACGAGACACCGCGCCGCCATCGGCATCAGTGACGCCAGCGACTGCGTGGTCGTGGTCGTGTCCGAGGAGAAGCACATCATCTCGATCGCCAATAACGGCTATCTCAAGCGCGACTACAATCCGAACGGCATGGCGGACCTGAAGAACGAGGCAAGCCTCAAGGCCGTTCAGAACCGCCTGCGCGCCGACCTGTTCCTGCTCCTGACCGGCAAGGATGCCGACACCATTGAGGACCAGCTTGAAAAAGCGGAGAAGAAGGAGCAGAAAAAGGCAGACGGCAGGAAGCCCGTCTATCGTCCCGCACGCTTCATCCGCACAGGCAAGGAAGAGATCACGATCGTCGAAGCGGATAACGGCGAAGACGGAAACGCGTGAGAACACCGGCCGATCAGGCAGAAAGGCATTACGATGGCAAAGTATATCATCACAAGGATCAATAAAGCCACCCCCCGCACCAAGGTAGCCAAGGAGCGTGTCGAATTCAAGATCTGGCCGCTGCTCGTGTGCTTCTTCCTCGCGTTCTGCGTGTGGCTGTACATCGCCGGAGAGGAGATCCGGCACGGTGAGCAGCCCGGCGATCCCTCACTTGACGGGTATTCCCGCGCCGAAGGTACGACGGACGGTACGCTCAGCGACCTGAACGCGCCCGCGCAGGGAACGAACGTGTGGGACGAGGGTATGTCCGGGACGGAGCATCCGCAGCCCGGCGCCTCCTCGTAAGGGGCGTATCATGCAGAACGAAATATACAGGGAAGCCGTGATCGAGGGCGTGTCGGTACCGGTGGGGACACCGGAAGCGGACATACTCCGGAAAGCGGCAGCGAAAATGAAGCGCTGCGGTACGGATACCGGGTCGCTTCATTTTCGGCTTTTCAAAAAGTCCGTGGACGCGCGCAAGCGGGACGATATCCGGCTCGTCTGCTCCGTCCTGTGCAGCGCGCCCGACGGAAGCCGGGGCTTTTCAGCCGAACAGCTGCAGAAATGCGAAGCCAAGCCGTATGTACCGGGAAAGCTGACGCTCGGCCGCGGGGAGGAGCGCCTGCCTGCCCGCCCGCTGATCGTGGGCATGGGGCCGGCCGGTCTGTTCTGCGCGTGGCTGCTTGCCAGACAGGGCTTTTCACCGATCCTGATCGACCGCGGCGACTGCGTGGCTGACCGCGTGAAGGCCGTGGAGACCTTTCGCACCTATCAGACGCTTGATCCCGATTCCAATATTCAGTTCGGGGCTGGCGGCGCGGGTACCTTCTCCGACGGCAAGCTGCTCACCCGCATCAACGACAGCCGCTGCGCGTTCGTGCTGGAGACCTTCCGCGCCATGGGCGCACCGGACGACGTCACGGTCAAGGCCAAGCCCCACGTCGGCACTGACGTGCTGCGGACGGTCGTGAGCCGGATGCTGGACGAGATCGCCCGCATGGGCGGCGAGGTCATCTACCGCTGCCGGCTGACCGGCTTTGACCGCCTGCCCGACGGCACCTTCCGGGCAGAGACGACCAAGGGCGATATCGCCTGCGGACTCGTCGTGCTGGCACTCGGACACAGCGCCCGCGATACCTACGAAATGCTCATCGGACGGCAGCTGGCCGTCATTCCCAAGCCTATCTCCGTCGGTGTCCGCATCGAGCATCGGCGGGAGGACATAGATACTCTGTTCTACGGCTCGCTGGCCGGTCATCCCGACCTCGGTGCCGCGGAATACAGCTTCTCGGACACCACGGGAGACCGCGGTGTATATACTTTCTGTATGTGCCCCGGCGGTGAGGTTGTGGCCGCCGCCTCCGAGCCGGAGACGGTCGTGGTCAACGGTATGAGCTGCCGTGCGCGCGACGCCGTCAACAGCAACGCTGCCATCGCCGTATCCGTGCGGGTGGAGGACTATGAGCCTGTGGACGGCAGCCTGCCGCTCGGCGCGATCGCGTTCCAGCGCCGCATCGAGCGGGCCGCTTATCTCGCCGGCGGGTCGGATTACTCCGTCCCCGTGCAGACGGTGGGCGATTTCCTGAACGGCAATACGACGCAGCACGCGCCCGGCCGTGTTCAGCCGAGCTATATGGACGGCCGGTATAAGGTCGCCCGCATCTCCGACGTCCTCCCGGATTTTGCCGCCGCGGGACTTGACCGCGGCCTGCGCTCCTTCGACAGAAAGCGCCCGGGCTATGCCATGAAGGACGCCGTTCTGTCCGCTGCGGAGACCCGCACCTCGGCCCCTGTCCGCCTTTTGCGCGGCGAGGATCTGTGTGCGCTGGGTCAGCCGGGCATTTATCCCTGCGGTGAGGGAGCCGGGTACGCCGGCGGTATCACCAGCGCCGCCGTGGACGGCATCAAGGTGGCGGAGGTCATCTGTGCGAAGTACAGACCCGACTGACCGCCGATCATCCCAACGAAAGGAACTCTGCGAATGAAGGAAACGAATACAGCCCGGACCCCGAAGCGGGAGCAGATATGGACGCTGCTCTGGCCGGACGGGGACGCCGAGCGGGAGGCGGAAGCGTCCCGGCTCGCCGGAGTGCTGGGCGTGACGCCGGTGACGGCAAAGCTGCTGATGAACCGCGGGTACGGGACCCCGGGCGAGGCAGAGCTGTTTCTCGGCAACGATGACCGTGTCTGGCACGACCCGATGGGGCTCGCGGACATGGAAAAGGCCGCGGACCGCATACTGACGGCCGTCCGGACCGGCGAGACCATCGCCGTGTACGGCGACTACGATGTGGACGGCGTGACCTCGGTCACGACGCTTTACCTCTACCTGACCGGGCTCGGCGCCCGGGTGGTCAACTACATACCCAGCCGCACGAAGGAGGGCTACGGGGTGTCCCGCATGGGCGTGGACGCGCTGGCGGCTCAGCGGGTCGACCTCATCATCACGGTCGACACGGGCATCACGGCCAACGAGGAGATCCGGTATGCCGCCGGACTCGGCATCGACACCGTGGTCACGGACCACCACGAGTGCCACGGCGACCTGCCCGATTGCTGCGCCGTGGTCAATCCCCACCGCCCCGACGACGGCTATCCCTTCAAGGAGCTGGCCGGTGTCGGCGTGGTCTTCAAGACGGTATGCGCCTGCGAGGCTGTCCGGCTGGGCGTCACGCCCGCCGAGGCATTCGCCGCCGTCAGCGGACAATTCATCGACCTTGTGGCTATCGGCACCATCGCTGACGTCATGCCGCTGTACGACGAGAACAGATTCATCGTCTCGCGCGGCCTTGCCATGCTGGATAAGACCGAGCGCTGCGGCATCGCCGCTCTGCTCGACGCCGTGTCGGGCGGCGGCAATACGCGCCCCGCTTCCGCCCATGCCCCGAAAAAGCCCCGCCGGAAGGTCAATTCCGGTCTCGTGGGCTACGGCATCGCGCCTCGGATCAACGCGGCCGGGCGCATCTCCCACGCCATGAAGGCCGTGGACCTCTTGCTGGCCGAAACGCCCGAGCAGGCCGAAGCCCTGACCGCCGAGCTGTGCGAGATCAACGTCAGACGGCAGGGGGAGGAGAACAGCATCGCGGAGCAGGCGTATCGCATGATCGACGAAAGCCTCGCGCGCGAGATCTCCGGAGAAAGCGACCTCGGCGTGCCGTGGAACCGGCAGGTGCTGGTGCTGGAGGACGACCACTGGATGCAGGGCATCGTGGGCATCGTGGCCTCGCGCGTGACCGAAAAGTACGGTCTGCCGTCTATCCTGATCTCCTTTGACGGATCGACCGGCAGCATCGATTCCGACGACGACGTCGGTAAGGGCTCGGGACGCAGCGTCAGAGGCCTGAATCTTGTGGAGGCGCTGGCCTCCTGTCAGGACCTGCTCGTCCGCTTCGGCGGGCATGAGCTGGCCGCGGGACTCAGCATCCGCCGCGGCGATATCCCCGCGTTCCGCAAAAAGCTCAACGAGTATGCCGCCGCTCACCTGACCGACGAGATGACGGCCCTTCGCTTTGAGGCGGAGTGCCGCGTCCGCATGAGCGAGCTGACCATGAAGCAGGCAGCCGAGCTGGATCTGCTCGAGCCTTACGGCGTGTCCAACCAGACTCCCGTATTCATGATGAGCAATGCCGTCGTCCAGAAGGTCACCCCGCTCGGAGCCGGCAAGCATACGCGCCTGACGGTCATGTCCGAGGGCAGCGTCATGCAGGCCGTGTGGTTCGGGATGCCGACCTCACAGGTCACGGCCGCGGCCGGTGACCGCATCGACCTTTTGTTCAACCTCAATATCAACGACTTTCAGGGCGTCCGCAGCCTGCAGATGATCGTGCAGGACGTGCGTCCGTCCGAAGCCGTATCCTCCCGTCGGGAGGAGGAAGCCCGTCTCGACCGCATCCTGCACGGAGAGAGCTTCAGCGCGTCCGACGGACTGCTCCCGGACCGTGACGACGCGGCCCGCGTGTATACGCTGCTGCGCGGAAAAGTCCGGGCCGGACGGCACGTCGGCTCCGAAAGCAGCCTCATGGAGGAGCTGAATGCCGACGGAAATGAGCCCATGAGCTGGATCAAGCTGAGTCTCATCCTGCGGATCCTGCCCGAAATGGGCGTATGCACCATCGACTCGCCCTCCAAGGGCGTGGTGCAGTACGACATCACCAAGGACGCGCCCCGCACCACGATCGAGGCGTCCCCCCTGTACTGCCGCCTGCGCGGTCAATGCCGGGAGTGACGACAGCCCGCTCGGGCGCCTGACGCAAGCGCCCCCTTTTTCAGAGAATCGAGGAAACCGAAACCATGGAAGAAGACAATAAAATTGAACTGACTCCGGAGCCCGCGGCCACGGTCGACAAGACCCCGGCCGCTCTCTCCGCCGAACGGGGACCCGCCCCCGTGGAGGGACAGCCTCCGCAGCACAACTCCGTCCACGAGAGCATTGACCGTCTGCTGGATCTTTTACGCGCGACGGGGAAGAAGTATGACTTGAATAAGATCCAGGCGGCGTATGACTATGCCGCCGGTCTGCACGCCGGTCAGCGGCGTGCGAGCGGAGAAGCGTACATCACGCACCCGGTCGCCGTGGCGGAGATCGTCGCGGGACTTGAGCTGGACACCGACTCCATCTGCGCCGCGCTCCTGCACGATACCGTCGAGGACTGCGGTGAAAAGACCAACCAGAAGGAGATCACCTCCCGCTTCGGCGCCGACGTGGCCATGCTGGTGGACGGCCTGACCAAGATCGTCACGCTGCAGGTCGCGGACAAGGAGGAGGCCCACATCGAAAACCTCCGCAAGATGCTGCTGGCCATGTCCAAGGACGTGCGCGTCATCTTCATCAAGCTCTGCGACCGTCTGCACAATATGCGCACGCTGGGCGCGAAGCCCGAGAACAAGCAGCGTCTGACAGCGCTCGAGACCATGCAGGTCTACGCGCCGCTCGCGCACCGTCTCGGTATGCAGAAGATCAAGCAGGAGCTGGAGAACCTGTCCCTGCGTTACCTTGACCCGGAGGGCTACGGCGAGGTCCAGACCCATATCGAGGAGAAATACGGTCAGAATCTGGACTTCATCGAGAATATCCGCGGCATGGTCTGTGACAAGCTGAACGAGAACGGCATACGTTTCACGCTCGAGGGCCGCATCAAGACGGTATACAGCATCTACAAGAAGATGTTCAACCAGAACAAGACCTTCGACGAGATCTACGATTTCTACGCGCTCCGCGTCATCGTGGACACCGAGCTGGAGTGCTATACCGTGCTGGGCATCATCCACGAGATGTTCAAGTCCGTTCCCGGACGCTTCAAGGACTACATCTCGCTGCCCAAGCCGAATATGTACCGCTCGCTGCACACCACCGTCATCGGACGCGACGGCATCCCGTTCGAGGTCCAGATCCGGACGTGGGAAATGCACCACGTCGCCGAATACGGTATCGCCGCGCACTGGAAATACAAGACCGGCGCCGCCTCCAAGGAGGAGATGGACCGCAAGCTGGAGTGGATCGCAAGGCTGATCGAGACCGAGGACGGCACGAGAGACCCCGAGGAATTCATGAAGGCGCTCAAGGTCGACATCTCGCACGACGAGGTGTTCGTTTTCACGCCGAAGGGCGACGTCATGTCGCTGCCGCAGGGCTCGACTGTCATCGACTTTGCCTACGCCATCCATTCCGCCGTCGGCAACCGCATGATCGGCGCCAAGATCAACGGTATGATCGTGCCGATCGACCGCGTGCTGAACAACGGTGAGATCGTCGAGATCCTGACCGCATCCGTGAATTCCGGACACGGTCCCAGCCGCGACTGGCTGTCCATCGTCAAGACCGGCGAGGCACGCAACAAGATCAGACAGTGGTTCAAGCGCGAGTGCCGTCCCGAGAACATCCAGGTCGGCAAGAACGCGCTCGATATCGAGATGCGGAAGGCCGCTCCCCGGCTGACAGACACCCAGCGGCTGCAGGCCGTGACCAACATCGCGCCGCGCAGCGGCTTTGCCACCGCGGACGATCTGTTCAACGCCATCGGATACGGGGAGCTGACCGTCTCCAAGATCATGCCCCGCATCGAGGAGGAGCTGCGGGCCGTCATGGCCGAGCTGCAGGACGAGAAGCCTGCCGCATCGGCGCAAACCGTTCCGGAGCCCGTTGTGGCCCCCCGCCCCCGTCATCTGCGTTCCAACAGCGGTATCGTCGTGGACGGTGCGGACGGCTGCGAGGTCAAGTTTGCCAAATGCTGCAACCCGCTGCCCGGTGACGAGGTCGTCGGCTTCGTGACCAAGGGGTACGGGATCTCCATCCATAAATGCGACTGCCCCAACGCGATCCAGGGCCTCGCGAATCCCGATCTGGCAGACCGTTGGAAGCGTGCCTACTGGGAGAAGGGGACCGAGGACGACAGCAAGAGCGTCTACGAGGCGCTGTTGCAGATCATCACGTTGGACGTGGTCGGCGTGCTGGCGGACATCACCGCCGCCCTGGCGGATATGCGCGTGTCCATCCTCGCCATTTCCTCACAGAACGTGACCGGCGACCGTGTGATCATGAATCTCAAGGTCAGCTGTAAGAACGTGGAACACTATAACTCCATCGTTTCCCGCCTGCGCGGACTGAACAACGTCCTGTCCGTCCAGCGCGGCTTCAACTGAAAGGACAAGCCATGAAAGCTGTACTGCAAAGAGTGTCCTCCGCCCGCGTGGATATCGACGGACAGACCGTCGGCGAGATTGGGCGCGGCCTTATGATCCTGCTCGGCGTCGCGCACGGCGATACCGAGGCCGACCTTGACCGCCTGCTCCAGAAGATCGTCAAGCTGCGTATCTTCGAGGACGAGAACGGGAAAATGAACAGGTCCGTGCAGGACGTCGGCGGCGATCTGCTCGTGGTGTCACAGTTTACCCTGATGGCCAACTACAAGCATGGAAACCGCCCCGATTTCCTTGACGCGGCACCGCCCGCGGAGTCCGTCCCGCTGTACGAGCTGTTCCTGAAAAAGGCGGCGGAGATCGTCCCGCACGTCGCGCACGGCGTGTTCGGCGCGGATATGCAGGTCACGCTGACCAACGACGGCCCCGTCACGATCGTCATGGACAGCGACGTGCTGAAGCCCAATAAAACATGATTAAAGGACAACGATTATGAGATTGTACATCGAAGGACCGGTCAATAAGTATTACGTACAGACGCTGTGCATGATCTTCTTCCCGGGCACCAAGTTTTCCGATGACGAGGAGATCACCGACGAGACTCCGCAGCTGTGGGTGACCATGACGGCGGACGACGAGGCCGGCGTCACGGTCAACGCACGCCTCTCCTATGCCGGAGAGGAGGCGTCCGCTGAGCGCCGCTACGACTACCGCGAGGGCTATACGAAGGAGCGCATCGAAAAGATCGCCGTCGGAGACGCGGTCACGGCAGTCGGGGAGGCCGTCATCGGCTATCGCTCCTCGTGGGGTATGCTGACCGGCGTGCGTCCCTCCAAGGTCGCCACTGAGCTTTTGCAGAAGGGGTACTCCAAGACCCGCGTCAAGAAGCTTTTGACCGAGGATTACGCCGTCATCCCCAAGAAGGCCAACCTCGCCACCGAGGTCGCCGTCAACGAGGCCAAGCTGATCGGAACACCCGGCAAGAAGGATTGCTCCGTATACGTCTCCATCCCGTTCTGCCCCACAAGGTGCGCGTACTGCTCCTTCGTGTCGTACACATCCAAGCGCCTCCTGTCGCTGATCCCGGACTACCTTGTCCGGCTGGTCAGGGATTTGGAGGTCACATTCGATATGATCCACCGTATGGACCTCAACCTCCGCACGATCTACATCGGCGGCGGCACGCCGTCCATTCTGGACCCGGATCAGCTGACGTTCCTTCTGGGGCGCATCCGGGAGCTGACCGACGTCGGCGCGTTGGAGGAGTATACGCTTGAGGCAGGCCGTCCCGACACCATCACCGCCGAGAAGCTGGCCGTCGCCCGTGATATGGGCGTGGGCCGCATCAGCGTCAACCCGCAGATCCTGTGCGACGAGGTGCTGAAGAATATCGGGCGCGCACATGACACCGAGATGTTCTTCAAGGCATACGAGACCGCCCGTGCGTCGGGCATCCCCGTCATCAACACCGACCTGATCGCCGGTCTGCCGGGGGACAAATTCTCCACCTTCTCCGCGTCCTTCGATCAGATCATCAAGCTGCGCCCGGAAAATATAACGGTGCATACCTTCTGCGTCAAGCGGTCGTCCGACCTGCGGAAGGCCAACGCCTACTCCATGCGGGGCGGCGATACCGGGAAGTGCGTGGATTACTCCCAGATCCAGTGTGCCCACGAGGGCTACCTGCCCTACTATATGTACCGGCAGAAGAATACCGTCGGCAACTTCGAGAACGTCGGCTTCGCGCTGCCCGGCTGCGAGGGCCTTTACAACATCTACATGATGGAGGAGGTCCACTCGATCTTCGCCGTGGGCGCGGGTGCCGTGACCAAAATGGTCGACTACTCACCCGCGGACGATTCCGCCCGCTTCATCAACAGGCTCTTCAACCCCAAGTATCCGTATGAGTATCTGGATACCGCGGGCGAGGAGGCGATGAAAAGCAAGATCGAGGCGATCGAGACGTTCTACAGGGAGCGTCACCTGCTGGAGTGACCCTTTACGGATAGATGAACCGGGTCCCCGGCATACTACATATCATATAAATGATATCCGGCGGGTCGCCGCGGCTATGCCGCGGCACCGCCGTTCCCGTGAAAGGAAGTGAGTCTATGCTGCCTGAAAATGACCATACCCAATCCGTTATCGGCGTTGAGACCGTACACGTCCCGCTCTCGCTCGGTGGTCCCGAGCAGACCGAGCGGTTCGTACAGACGGTCGAGGCGGATTTTGAGGCCCGCTTGACCGCCGCCGCGGACGAGATCACCCGCGATTGCTGCGAGCATGGCGTCCGCGTGATCCGCCTGTCCGGCCCCACCTGCTCCGGCAAGACGACGGCTGCCAACAAGCTGACCGAAGCGCTGCAGGAGGCCGGCATGACCGTGTATCCGGTGTCGTTCGACGATTTCTTCTTCGGCCGCAAAGTGCTTGACGCGCGTGCGCGCAAGGAGGGCCGCGAGCCGGATTACGATTCCATCAAAGCGATCGACGTGCCGCGGCTGGAGAAATGTATGCGTGAGCTGCTGGAAAAGGGGAAGACCCGCCTGCCTGTGTTCGACTTCACCGTCAGCCGCCGCACCGGGTACCGCACGCTGAACATCAGCCGTGACAAGCATCCGATCCTCCTGTTCGAGGGGATACAGGCCGTGTATCCCGAGATCTCGGCCATGCTGAAGGACGTCCCGGAGCGCAGCGTGTTCATCTCGGCGCTCCGCAATCTCCGGGTCGGACACACGACGTTCGTGCCGACCGACCTGCGCCTCATGAGACGTCTCATCCGGGACGCCGCGCTGCGGTCCAGCACGGCGGCGTTCACGCTCGGCTCGTGGAAGGGCGTCCGTTCCAACGAGGATAACAGCATCATTCCGTACGCGGATGACTGCGATTACCTGATCGACTCGACGATGCCCTACGAGACACACATGATCGCGCCCGAGGTGCGCTCACTGCTGTCCGCCGTCCCTCCCGACTCGCCCGAAGCGGCGGAGGCCGCCCGGCTGACCGCGATGCTCGACGGCGTTGAGAGCATCCCCGCGTCGCTGCTGCCCGAAAAATCGCTGTATCACGAATTCATACCGCTGTGACTCCGTACTGACGGCGTGACAGGACGCATATCATAGACCGAGGCCGGAGACGCCCGCGAAGGGGAACTCCGGTCAATCGGTATGATAGGAGTCGCGCCCGTGAAGCTGATCCGTCCCTCTGACCGCAGCCGCGACCGGTTTTTGTCCGGCGTCAGCGTGCTGACGGTGTCCGCCGTGATCGTCAAGATCATCGGCCTTGCCTGCCGCATCCCCCTGCTCAACGCGCTCGGCACGGAGGGCATGGGGTACTTCAATACTGCCGTCGAGGTCTACGCGCTGCTGTGTGTACTGTCGACAGCCGGGCTGCCCGTCGCCATGTCGGTGACGATCTCGTCCGCTCCGGACGCCGGGAGGCGGGCGTACACCGACCGTGTCTTTTCCGTGTCCCTCGGTGCGTTCCTCGCGCTCGGTCTTACCGGGACCGCCGGGCTGTACCTGCTGGCCGGTCCGATCGGCCGGCTGCTCGAAAGCCCCGACGCCGCTCCCTGCATCCGCGCCGTGTCGCCGACCGTGCTGCTCATCTGCCTCTCCGGTGCGTTCCGCGGGTGGTTTCAGGGCAGCCGCCGCATGACACCGACCGCCGTGTCGCAGATCATCGAGGCGCTCGGCAAGCTGATCCTCGGGCTTACCTTCGCGGAGCTTTCCCGCGCAAGAGGCGCGGACCTGCCGCATATCGCCGCGTCCGCCGTCCTCGGCCTGACCGTCGGGACCGGGTTGTCGGTGCTGTATCTGCTTCTCTCCAAGCGCCGGGCGGACAAAAAAACGCCGTCCGACGCGTTTGGACTCCCGGCGGCGGACCTGCCGTCCCACCGGGCGATGCTGCGGCGCCTTGCGTCCGTCGCGCTGCCGATCACGGTCAGCGCCGGCGTCATCAGCCTGACCAAGTGCCTTGATCTCGCGCTCATCCTCCGCCGGATGCAGGACGCCGGACATACCGCCGCCGAGGCCAACGCGTTGTACGGCTGTTGGTCCACGCTGGCGGTCCCGGTCTTCAACGTCCTGCCTGCGCTGACGACCCCGGTCGCCATGTCCGCCGTTCCGGCACTCGCGGGATCGCTGCACCGGCTGACCGGGGCAGGGAGGAACGACGCCGATCTGTCACCGGACGCATCCACGGACCGTGTACGCGCTCTGAAAGACGCCCGTCGCACGGCCTCGCAGGCGCTGGGTCTTACGACGCTGCTGTCCGTGCCTGCCGGACTCGGTCTGTGCCTGTACGCGGAGGAGATCCTGCGGCTCCTGTTCCCGGCACAGCCGGCAGCCGCCGCGGCGGCCGCGCCGTGGCTCTCCCTGCTCGGACTGTCCGTCCCGGCGGCGTGTCTTATCACGGTCCTCGGGGCTATGCTGCAGGCGGCGGGACACGCCTCGTATCCCGTCATTTCCATGATCGCCGGGCTGGCGGTCAAGCTGGTGCTGTCCTACGTGCTGCTCGGCGATCCCGCGCTCGGACTCATGGGCGCACCGATCAGCTCACTGTGCTGCGATACGGTCATCCTCACGCTTGACTTTGCGTTTCTGGCCGTCAAAGCGCCGGAGGTCATGCCGCCGCCGGGCGGGCTTCTGCGCCTGTTCCTCGGTCCGCTGCTTCTGTCGGTCCCTGCTCTGGGACTCGTGCCGCTGCTGGCGGCAGCGGTCGGACTGACCGGCTCCTCACCGTCCTCGACCGTCCTGCGGATCGGCGCGACAGCCGTTCTCTACGGCGTCGGCGTGTCGGCGGCCATCCTTGTATCACGGCGGCGCGGACGACATCGCCCGCACACCAATATCGTCAATGCCGGAGGGTGAACCCACCCTCCGCCCGAAAGGAAATATAAAAAATGAGCAATCAGACCCGTGAAGAAAAAATCGCCTACCTGCTCGGCAAACAGCCGGGCACCTACTCCTTTGACGATCTCGTCATGGTCATGGAGCTTCTTCGTATCGAGGGCGGCTGCCCGTGGGACCGTGAGCAGGATCACCACTCCATCCGCAACGACTTCATCGAGGAGACCTATGAGGTCATCGAGGCGATCGACAAGGACGATCCCGTACATCTGCGCGAGGAGCTGGGTGACGTGCTGCTGCAGGTCGTGTTCCACGCCCGCATCGAGGACGAAAAGAACTTTTTCACCGTCTACGACGTCGCCAACGATATCTGTCAGAAACTGATCTACCGCCACCCCCACGTGTTCGGCACGGTCAATGTCGCCGACAGCGCGGAGGTGCTGGTCAACTGGGAAAAGCTCAAGGGCGTTGAGAAGTCCGCCGAGCGCGTGACCCTGACCGACAAGCTCCGCGCCATCCCGGCTATGGAGCCCGCGCTGATGCGTGCCCAGAAGGTCGGAAAGAAAGCGGCCTGCTTCGACTTTGCCAACGCCGACGAGGTGTACATCAAGCTCGACGAGGAGATCGCCGAGGTCAAGGCCGCCGCCGCGTCCGGCGATCAGACCGCCGTGGAGGAGGAGCTGGGCGACCTTCTGCTGACCGTCACGAGCCTTGCCCGCAAGCTCGGCGTCAAGTCCGAAGAGGCGCTGTACCACGCCACCGAGAAGTTCATCGACCGCTTCGAGAAGGTCGAAAACGCCGTGCTGGCCGAGGGGAAGCGCATGGAGGAGATGACCATGCCCGAGCTGGACGCCGTATGGGATTCCATCAAGCATAACTGAAGGCAGGCGGACTTATCATCATGCTTCAACTCAACAGGCCGGAGGTGCTGGCCCTGTCGCCGGGATTGACGCTGTACGCCTTCCCGACCGACCGGTTCAAATCCGCCCGGCTGACCGTTTTCACGGTGTTCGGGGCAGACAGACGGCTGTCGCCGCGCATGGCGCTGCTGTTCCATGTCCTGGGCCGCGGCACTGAGCGTTACCCGCGCCGGTCGCTGCTCAACCGGCGGCTGGACGAGCTGTACGGCACCATGCTGAACGTGAACAACTTCTGCAACGGTGACGTTCGTATCTCGTCTATGACCGTCGAGCCGCTGGAGGATCGTTTCCTGCCGTCCCGCGACCGGGACATCGACCTTCTGGGCAGCTCTATAGAGGTGCTGGCTCAACTGATGCTGCATCCCTTGCGCGACCCGGACGGACTTTTGCGCCGGGACATAGTCGAAAAGGAAAAAAAGGCATTATACGACGATATCATCGACAGCCGCAGCCGCCCCGACTCGTATGCCGCCGACCGCTTCCGTGCGCTCCTGTACCACGATGAGCCCTGCGGCATACCGCTCTTCGGCGATCCCGACGAGATTATGTCGGTCACGGCAGAGGAACTGACCGCGCTGTGGAAGACGTGGCTGACAGGTATGCGCTTTGAGGTCTTCTATATCGGGCAGACGCCCGCCGGGACAGTGGCGGACAAATGGCGCGCTGCCTTCGGGGACTTTTCTCCGTGTCCGCCCCCGTCTCTTCCGACGCTTTTGCATAAGGCGCCTGCCGACGTGCGGCGCGTGGACGAAGAGCGGCCGCTCGCGCAGGGCAAGTTGTACGTGTGCATGACGTCGGACATCGACCCCGTGCGCGAGCCGGAGACTATGGCGGCTGCCGTGCTGATGAACGAGCTGCTCGGAGGAATGCCCGGATCGCTCCTGTTCCGGCACGTTCGTGAGGAGCTGGGACTTTGTTACTGCTGCGACTCTGCCTACGACGCCTCCAAGGCCGTTCTGATCGTGTTCTGCGGCGTCGGTACCGAAAACCGACAGGAAGCCGAGCAGGCGATCCACGACTGCATCGGGCGCATAAAGAACGGTGACTTCACGGACGCTGAGACGGAACTCGCGCGTGTCTCATACCGGAGTCAGTGCCGCCGGATCCCGGACAGTGCCTACGCTATGGAAAACGTGTGGCTTGACCGCCTGCTGGTCGACGGCAAAGGTCTGACCCCGGGTCAGATCGCCGATCCCTGCATCCGCATGGAACAGGTGCTGTCTGCCGGACGTGGCGACATCATCGCGGCGGCAAACCGCTTCCGCCTTGACACCGTGTACTACCTCGGCGGGAAAGACGGGGAAGACCCCGCCGAAGAAAACGGAGGGCTTTGACATGAGTCGGGAATCTGACAGAAGGTCCGCGTTTTCGCTGCATGAGTCCGCGGTGTTGGATGAGCGGTACTACGAGGCCGTTCACCCCTCGGGATTGCGGATCCTCGTCTGCCCCAAGAAAATGACCACCGCCTATGCGGCGATCGGCGTCGGGTACGGGTCGATCCACCGTGAAGCGGACGAACCGTCCGGTCTTGCCCATTTCCTCGAGCATAAAATGTTCGAGCGGCGGGACGGCGGCGACTGGGACAGCCGCTTCAACGAGATCGGATCGGACGTCAACGCATACACCACCTACGACAGGACGGCGTACGAATGCTCCTGCACCGACCGCTTCCGGGAGGCGCTGTCCGCGCTCCTTGAGCTGGCGGGCGGACTTCACGTCACCAAGGCAAGCGTGGAAAGGGAAAAGGGCATCATCGCGGAGGAGATCCGGATGGGGCTTGACGACCCGTGGGAGCGTCTGAACGCCGGGATGATCCGCTCGCTGTACGCAGTTCACCCCATCCGTGAGGAGATCTGCGGAACGGAGGAGGACGTTGCCTCTGTCACGCCGCGGCTGCTGCGGCGCGTGTTCGGGAAACGGTACGGCTTTGACCGCATGGTGCTGTGCGTGTCCGGTGACGTCACGCCGGAGGCGGTGTGGGATACCGTGGACGGGTATCTGTCGTCCGCGGGACTGACCGCGCGTCACCGCCCCAAGGGCGGCAGTCTGCCGGTCGGGGACCTTGAAGAGCCGTCCGGCGTGTACAGAGCACGGACGGAGATAACGATGAGCGGCACGGAGGAGGACGATCAGACGCCCGAGCCGCCGGCTCCCAAGCCGCCAGCTCCCAAGCCGCTGTTCTCGATCGGCGTCAAAGATCCGTGCGTGCCGACCGACCCGCATGAAGTGATGCGCCGCGACCTGTGTATGTCGGTGCTGACCGATATGCTGTTCTCCTGCTCGGAGGACTTTTACAACGACCTGTTTGAGTCCGGCCTCGTGACGGCGGAAACGTCCTGCGGCTCGTGGATGGGCGGCGGCTTCAGCTTCTGCACGTTCAGCGGCGAGTCTGACGACCCGGACGCGGTGTATGCCGCGTTCCTGTCGATGACGGACCGCCTGCATCGCGAGGGGCTGTCCCGCGAGGCGTTCGACCGCTGCCGCCGGACGCAGTACGCGGATTATGTGACCGGCTTCGATTCGACCGAGAGCATCGGCACGGGCCTTCTGAACAACGCGTTGGAAGGTCTCGGCCTGTACGACGTTCTCACCGCCTCCGCCGACGTGACCTACGAGCGCGTGAGTGCGCTGTTTGAGGAGATTTTCCGTCCCTCACAGTACGCGTTCGTCGTCGTCCACCCGGCGGGAATCTGATACAAAGGAGTAATATCATGGCTATGATCATTGACGGAAAGGCGATCTCCGCGCAGGTGCGCACCGAGATCGCGGCTGATACCAAGGCTTTTTCTGACCGGACCGGCATCGTGCCCGGCCTTGCGGTCGTCATCGTGGGGAACGACCCCGCCTCGCAGGTATACGTGCGGAACAAGCGCAGGGCCTGCGGGGAGGTCGGCTTTTACTCGGAGGGCTACGAGCTGCCCGAGGAAACCACGCAGGACGAGCTGGAGGCGCTTGTGGACAAGCTCAACGCGAATCCGAAGATCCACGGCATCCTCGTCCAGCTCCCGCTGCCGAAGCATCTGGACGCCGAAAAGCTCCTTTTGCGGATCGACCCGAAGAAGGACGTGGACGCGTTCCACCCCTATAACGTCGGACGCATCATGATCGGCAATTACGCCTTCCTCCCCTGCACACCCGCCGGCATCATGGAGCTTCTGCGCCGCAGCGGCATGACCGTGGAAGGGAAGGAATGCGTGGTCGTAGGCCGCTCCAACATCGTGGGCAAGCCGATGGCGATGCTGCTCCTGCAGGCGAACGGCACAGTGACCGTCTGCCACAGCCGGACGAAGGACCTCGCCTCGGTCACACGCCGCGCCGACATCCTCGTTGCCGCGATTGGCAAGGCGGACTTCTTCACCGCGGACATGGTCAAGCCGGGTGCTGTCGTCATCGACGTCGGCATGAACCGCCGCGCGGACGGGAAGCTGACCGGTGACGTGGATTTCGCGTCCGTGGAGCCTGTGACGTCCGCCATCACGCCCGTGCCGGGCGGTGTCGGACCGATGACCATTACCATGCTGATGAAAAACACGCTGCGCGCCGCGCAGGACAGCGTAAACTGAACGAAAAAAGCAAAATATAGGACAGGAAAAGGAGATCCCGCTATGCTGATCACCCGCCGTGTACCCGCCTCCGAGGCGTTGTATACTCATATTTGCGTCACTGTCAACGGCCAGCCGGTGCAGACGCCGCTCTGCCGTGTGTCCGCCATGCCCTACAACACGCCGTGGCCGGGCTTCCAGCGTCCGCTTGACCAGACCGAGGAGGCGTCCTTCCTCGGCTTTGAGTCCGACGGACCGGTCACGCTGACCGTTACATACGACCACCCCGTCACCGAGGTGCTGGTGCGTCCGCTGTCGAAGCACGTCTCTGTGATGCTTGAGGGGCAGACCGCCGTCTTCACGCTGCCCGGCCCGGGCGCGTTCACGCTGGAGGCCGACGGCTTCCACAGCGCTCTGCATATCTTCTTTGACCCCGTCAGAGATTTCCCGGCCATGACGGAGGGCCGTACCCGGAACGTCATCACCTTTGGCCCCGGCGTCCACCGCATTGGGCGCATGGAGCTTCAATCCGGTACGACCGTGCTGATCGATAAGGACGCGTACCTGTACGGCAGTTTCACAGCCGTGTGCGCCGAGGACGTCGACATCCTCGGGTACGGCGTCATCGACGGCAGCCTTGAGGTACGCACCTCGGACACCGGTCTTGTGCCGCATCTGTACGACGGCATGATCCCGGCTGACCGGGAGGGCATATTCGGGATGCTGGAGGATCAGAATATGCTGAGCGGTCTTCTCCGCTTCTACCGCTGCCGCAATATCCGTGTCGAGGGCCCGATCCTGCGCGATTCCGCCGCCTTCGCGGTCATCCCCGCTAACTGTGAGAACTGTACCTTTGAGAATATCAAGACCATCGGTATGTGGAAGTACAATTCCGACGGCATCGACCTGTTCAACTCGCGGAACGTCGTGATCCGGAACTGCTTCCTCCGCAACTTTGATGACTGTATCGTCATCAAGGGCATCTGCGGTTGGGACGAATGGAACAACGAGAATATTCTGGTCGAGGGCTGTGTGGTCTGGTGCGATTGGGGGCGCAATCTGGAGCTGGGTGCGGAAACCAACGCGCCGGAGTACCGCAACGTCATTTTCCGCGACTGCGACTGTATCCACGGCTCGACTATATACCTTGACATCCAGCATCACAACCGCGCGGACATCCACCACGTGTTGTTCGAGAACATCCGCTGCGAGTATACCAGATACCAGTTGCCGGATGTGTTCCAGACGGACATGAACGCGCCCTTCCCGACCGACAGACCGCAGCATCACCCGCTGTTGATGTGCCTGCCCATTTACCGGTCGGGTCTGTTCTCGGAGGACGGTCTGAACGGACGGACACACGACGTCATGTTCAAGGACATTCAGGTGCTGACAGACGACGCATCTGTCCCGATGCCCGAGTCCTCGTTCACGGGTCTTGACGCCGATCACACCGTCGAACACGTGGTTGCAGAGAACGTGACCTTCAACGGCACTCCCGTGAGCGGCCGCGCCGGTCTGCGGTTGAATCTGAATCAATTCACAGCGGACATCCGGGTGTAAGCCCCTCCGCCGACAGAATCTCAAAGAGGCAGGTGGAACGTGATGAAACAGAATCGTGCGTGGAGCTTTGTGATCGTTGCTCTCATTTACATAGCCGCCGGCGCGGTGGGGTACTTTGTCTATGACGCCCTCCCGTTTGCCTTTTGGTTGGATCTTTTGCTTGCTGACGTGGCCGCGACGGTGTTTACGTTCATTTTCAGCGTCATACTGAAGAACGCCTCGGTCTACGACCCGTACTGGTCGGTCGCGCCAGTGTTCATTGCCGTCGTGCTGATGTGTCGGTATGAGATGAACCTCCCGCGTCTCCTCATCTCCCTCGCCGTGATCGGCTGGGGGCTCCGTCTGACCGCGAACTGGGCGTACACCTTCCGCGATCTGACCGCGCAGGATTGGCGCTACACGATGCTGCACGAAAAGACCGGTCGGTTCTATCCGCTCATCAACTTCGTCGGCATCCACCTCGTCCCGACGCTCGTGGTCTATGCCTGCATCCTGCCCGTCGTCGTGCTGTTCCGCACGGACTGCACCTTCAACGCAGGAACGGTCGTCTTCTTCCTTGCGGCGGTCGGCTCGTTTGTCATGCAGGGTATCGCGGACGTAGAAATGCACCGTTTCCGCAAGCATAAGACCGGCACGTTCATCCGGGACGGCCTGTGGAAGTACTCCCGTCACCCGAACTACCTCGGCGAGATCTGTATGTGGTGGTCGGTGGGGCTGCTTTGCGTGTACAGCCTCGGAGGACAGTGGTGGCTGTTGACCGGAGCCGTGCTGAACACCTGCCTGTTCCTGTTCGTCTCCATCCCGATGGCCGAAAACCATCAGCGCTCGCGCAAGCCGGGCTTCGACGAGTACAAAAAGCAAACGAGGATGCTGCTGCCGATGTATAAGAAGCAAAAATGAGCGCGGGGCTCTGCCCCGGCCCCCGAGGATGCGCCGGGGCTCTGCCCCGGCCCCCCGAGGATGCGCTTGCGGGGCTCTGCCCCGGCCCCCCGAGGATGCGCTTGCGGGGCTCTGCCCCGGACCCCGCCTAAGCCCTTCTTGAAAGAAGGGCTTAGG
>JAKSPU010000031.1 GCA_024404505.1 Clostridia bacterium | reverse complement strand
TTCAAGAAGCCCTTAAGCGGGGCCCGGGGCAGAGCCCCGGCGCATCCCCGGCGCACATCCTTTGTCATATGAAAAGAAGCCCGCCCCGGATGGGGCGGGCTTTATGACGGATCAGTTCTTCTTCAGCGCGACAGCGGCAGCGGCGGCCATCAGGATCATGACGGCGCCGGAAGCGACGAACGCACCGCAGCCGGACTTCTCGGGCTCGGTGGCTTCCTCAGTAGGAGCTTCGGTCGGAGCCTCGGTCGGAGCCTCGGTGGGCTTCTCGGTGGGAGCAGCGGTCGGAGCCTCGGTGGGAGGCTGATAGTTGGGATCCATCTCGGCATAGCACTCGTCGATATAGTTGTATGCCGCATCCTCATCAGCGAAGAAAGCAACGGACGCGATGGTCATGGTCGCACCGGGAACGGTCGAGGTCGCGGTCCAGTCGATGCGCATGGTGGTGAGCTTTCTGCCCTCGGTCAGAGAGGTGAAGTACATATCGACGAAGATCAACTGCCACTCACCGTCGCAGTAGTAGTCGGCGGTACCGGAGTCACCGGCAGCGGGCTGAGCGGTAAAGACCTCAAACATACCGTCGCACTCGGGAGAAGCCTTCACCTTGAAGACGAGGCAGGCAGCTTCCTCGGGCGTGGGAGCGGTGGCATCAAACTTCTTGTACAGCGTAGCGATGGGGAAGGTGAAGAACGGGTCGGGAGAGGTCGTCTCGTCACCGGTGTAGGTCAGCACGAGGCCTTCCTCGGACGTAGAGAGTGCGGTCTGGTTCGGGTTGGTGGTAGAAAAGACCTTGCCGATGATCTCCTCGTCCCAGACGTTCAGGACGTTGTCTCTGTCCAGCTTGGGCTTCTCATCGTCTGCGTACAGGGTGAGACTCATGGCGGACACGGTCATGACGAGAGCCATCAGAACGGCAAACACGCGGGAAAAGCGTTTCATACGATATCCTCCTTGTAGTTGTAATGACTGCCTTCGGCAGCCGTATTCGGCGCTATGTCCGATACTTACCTTATAAATATAACACAAATCCGTCGGTTTGTCAACGGGTCGCGACCATTTTTTTATAAATGAGCGAATTTTGCCGCATTCCACTGCGGAAATCGGAATTTAACTTATCGGATTCGCTTTTACGTTAATAAAATGTTGTATTAATAATATTTGGTTCATCATATTTTTTGGTGTGTACCCGAAGTAGCTGTCGGAGGAGGGGCGGGGAAAACCATCTCAAACGCCGAAGTTTTTCCCCGCCCTCCCCGGTTTAAGAGTTAGCTTCGTGTTTTTCGTTGCCGGAAACCCCTCCCACCCCAATCCTTGGCTGCGCCGTCGCTCTGAAAAGCAAAATTAATGTTATTTTTGAATATCTTTTGGTCAGAGGATGCCGCAGCCAAGGAAGAGTGGGGATGGGGTATAGAAATGTAAAAAGAAACAGAGATCGCTCTCTGGGGAAGGGGCAGGGAGAACTTCGGCGTTTGAGATGGTCTCCCTGCCCCTTTCCCGCAGGAACGCTGGGTAAACACCAATTTTTATGAAGAACCTAATATTTTAACGAATTTATTATTGACAAACGATTTATTGTATGTTATTATAATGATGTAATATTAATCCGAAGGAGGTAAGTTCATGAAACGACTAAACATTATTCCGCGGGTACTGTCTCTTGTGCTATCCGCCCTTGTCCTCTGCGGTATGCTTTCAAGCTGCCTTCGGTCCGGTGCCGCAAACAACGGGCAAGGCACTCCTGCCGTTCTTCAAAGCGACGCCTTTGATTATCGGAATGACGACGGGTTGTACTCGGTCGCCGTGTTTCTCGGCGACATACCCGAAGACCGCATTCGGACCGCAATGTCCGACATATACGGCGTGGATATTTCCGTTTACGACGATGACGACAGCACGGCAAAACGCGCGGACGAGATCCGCGCCGAATATACGGCTTTATACGCAAAGAAGCAGGATTCCCTCACGGCCTTCGGATGCGTTGAAACTCATGAAGCAGCCATTGCCGGCATAACCGCGCTTACGGTCGCGGAGGCCCGGCAGGAAGACTCTGCGGCATACCGCAAAGCGTTGGAAACCATGCGCAAGACGCCCATGTGCGAGGCGATCGCCGCGCTGTCTGCCCTGCGGGATCAGGGTATACCGGTCCGCGAACGGAGCGACGGAAAGCCGGATCGGGCATTTGCGACGGTAACGGTCGCGTTGACGGAAGATGAGATCATTATGATCCGTCAGACGCTGCCCGGCCTGCTCATCACGCCCCATGAAAACGGACCGGTAAGCGGGGTAGATGCCCCCGAGACGGTCACTCTGTCAGACGGCACCGAGTGGCTGACTGCCGGACAAACGGCAGACGGTAAGGTGCTGGTCCGTGCGGACGCCGCCCCGAAGGGTCTGTCAGCCGATGAGAAATCAGTTGCCGTGATCACGTGGGCAGAGGAGCAGTTCAGATACAACGCGTCAGCCTACGAAAACGATTCACTCTACAACGAGCTGTACCTCCCGCTGATCGAAACGGTGACAGCCGCCAACCGGAAGGCTTCCGAGGAAGGCCGCAAGGCTGTTCCCTACGCGGAAATGGGAATCACCTCATGGAGAGAAAACCTGCCTGCCGACGCCGAAACGGCAGCTGCCGCCGAAATCGAGGAGGTCAGATGCCTCCGACTGTGGACGCTCCGCGAGCTTTGCGCGGAAAGGATCGGTGATTTCGCGGAAGCGGAAAACCTTGCCCTTTCCGACATCAAGGCAGATATCTGGACGACGACTATATGGCTGACAGCGAACAAGTCCACAGTCAAGAGGCTGGCAGACGCGAACGGTGTCACGGCCATTGCAGGCTGGGACGGCAGCGCCGCGGTCGAATGTGCCGACGGAGAGGAGGAATACTACCGGCAGCTGAATCAGATCCATGCCGATCCGTATACCGGCACCCAATCCTCCCAATACAATCATGGCAGCGGGTGGACCGGCAGTTATATGAACGTCGGCGTGATCGAAGCCATCTCGGACGGCGGAAACCGCTTTGATGCCTCGTCGCCTCAGTTGTCCGACGCCAACCGTGTGCATTACATCCATAACGATGACGGCACCGCTGCCGTGTCCGATCATGCCTCCCTCGTCACAGCGCTGATCGCCGGTACCGCCGTCACACCGATCGGTGAGCCCTGCTATTCCGGCGTCGTCCCATACGCGAACGTATGGCAGACCTCCTGTACAAGCCTTGATTCCTATAAGAACGGGATCAACCTGCTGATTGGGCAGGGCGTCACCGTCATCAACGCCAGCCTGTGCATCGACGTTACGAATAACATCGACGGTTACTCCGCGTGCGATATATGGACGGACAAGGTCATCCGGGAAACGCGGATTCCGATCGTCGCCTGCGCGGGCAATACAAGCAACCAGAACGACAACAAAGTCACATCGCCCGGCAAGGCGTTCAACGTGATTACGGTCGGCAGCGCGGCCACAATAAGCGATACCGCCGGACTGTTGTCGGCTCCCTACTCCGTTCCGAACAGCTCCAACTACCTGCAGGGTCCTCTTATGGATCAAAAGCCCGACATCGCGGCACCGGGAAATCAACTCGGATACGCGAAAACGATCAGCACCGTGTACACCGGAAGCGGCACGAGTTACGCAGCTCCGCTGGTGACCGGCGTGATCGCCCAGATGCAGCAGGCGTACAGCACGCTCAAGCTTCGTCCCGTCGTCGTGACAAAGGCCATGCTGCTGCTCGGCGCCGATTACGACAGTATGACGTCGACCGGTGACACCGCGGTCTCCGGCTGCACGCGGATACGCGAAAAGAGCGGCGCGGGCTTTCTCAACGCGGATGAGGCCGTATGGGCCGCCTGCAGAAGCAGTCAATTTGCGGTCAGTTTCTTTGATCTGCATACCGTTTCGTCCTCGTATACCAGCGATCTTCATATCGATCTGACCGCGGGGGACAAATTCAACACCGTGTTTTGCACCGAGGCGAATCTTGCCGGTGTCAACTACACCTCCAAGCTGTGCAACTTTGATTACGAGCTGCTTTCACCTGACGGAGTTGTCGTCGCGTCCTCCTCGTCGGAGGGCAGCGTGGACATTCTCGATTACACCGCCTCTGTGACCGGGCGGTACACGGTCCGGATCACGCTGACTGCCAAGAACAGTTACCCGACAGAGGAAACGTGGTTCTCGCTGGCATACGCGTTCCGGATAGATTAACACAAGAGGGGCTGCCGCTGAATGCGGCAGCCCCTCTCGCTGCTTTTCAGAATCGCGCGAAGCACCACCCGCCGGCGGGGACGGTGACGCGGTATTCCCCGCCCTCCTTGACCACGGACGCGTCGCCCTCCAGCACGGTCAGCGTCCTGTTATCCTTCAGGGTCACGGTGACCGTCCGCCCGGCGCCGGGGATGACCTGCTCGCCGTCCGCCACGGTCCGGCTGATGCCGCTGTGGTTGAAGATCGTGAGATAGCAGCGTCCGTCCGCGCGGCGGTTGACCATGTGGTGCAGACCGCCGCTGACCTTCACGGGCAGGGCGCGGTCAAGCGCCTCGGACAGCTCATCAGGCCCGATGACGTTCGGGTGCGCCGCGCGGAACGCGGGATCGCCGGTCAGGTCGACGATATAGCGATAGTCGTTCTTTTCCGGCTTGAAATAATCGGCCGTGACCACGTCGACGGCGTCGGGCAGCAGGTGGTTCCGGAGATTGCACGTCTCCGTGCCGACCATCGGCGCGGACTCCGTGAAGACGTCCCGCAGCACCCTGCGCACCTCGCGCAGCCGGGCGGCAAGACCGCCCTCTGCCGGGTAGCCGACGTACTGATCGGTCTCGGAGCCTATATTCTCCACGACGTCAAGCTCGGCGGGCAGCACGATCGCGACCGGGGCCATCAGCTCCCCGACGTCCGGATACCGGCGCGTGAAGTTCAAAAAATCCAGCTTCACCTGCCCGTAGGGCGTCAGTTCGAAGTCGTGCCAATCGTAGAAGGTGTTGCACATCCCCCACTCCTCCGCCATGAAGGACGCGCCCGCCATGTAGGCGTACAGGTGCATCCGCTTCTGGAGCGAGCGCGACGACCCGCCGCCTTCTCCCTTTGTCTCAAACGGAAAATCGACGCCCTGACGGATGTTCCACTCGTTGAATCCCTCGCGGTGGTAGTTGCAGGCGGAGAACGGATAGCCGCCCCACGGCTCGTAGTACGCGCCGAACGGGATGCCCGCGCCCTTGGCCATGCCGCGCGCGAACGCGAGCTGGAAGCGCGTGTCCGGCGTCTGCGCGCCGATCTCGGGCATGATCCGCTTCACGCCCGCCCGGAGCTCGAGCGGGTAGGCGAGGTAGTAGGAGTCGGCCGGGACCAGCATCCCGCCCGTATACGCCATGCGGCGGTCGAACATGGTACCCGTCATGCGGAGGAAGTCCTGCCACGTGCGCGGCTGACCGAAGTCTGCCATCTCGCGGGCGGTCATGGCTTCAAGGAACAGATGCGGGAACGGGAACGTTCGCCGGATCGTTTCGGTGATCGCCTCCTCCGTCCACGCGGGGCAGCCGCCGCGGGTGAGCTTGCCGATGTCGCTCGCCGTGTTGGACATCCACTCGTGCATCTGGAAGCCCCAGAACTTGTCCCCGAGCAGGCGGCGGTACTCGCCGATCAGCCCCATGTCGTAGTCGTAGCCCTCAAAGTAGCAGCCGCCCTGCAGGCGGTCGATATACAGAGGGCAGCGCCGCTCGCGGACGATCTCATACAGTCGTCCGCCGACGCGGGCAAGGTTATTGAAGCGGAGCCGCTCCTCAACGTCGATGCTCTGGCAGAAGCGGATGCCGCTCGTGTCGTCGATCAGACCGGCGCGCACCTGCGCGTCCCACGTCTCGGGCATATAGCAATGCAGGTAGGTAAACATGAGATTTCTCCTTTCAGAAGAGGGCTGCCTCACGTCCGTGAGGCAGCCCCCTTCCCTTGCTGTCGGTTTTTGAATCCTTTTTTATAATGGCGCCCGAAGCTATTTTCGGAGGAGGGGGCAGGGAGACTTCGGCGTTTGAGATGCCTCCCTGCCCCCTCCTCGCAGTAACGCAAGGCAGCCGCCTTTTTATGTTTACTCTCTTTCCTTGCGCTTTCTGAGCGTGAGGGCCGCGCCTGCGGCGACAGCCGCGACGGCAGCCGTTCCGATCACGGACTTGCAGCCCTTGTCGTCGGCGGGCTCGGTGCCGGTACCGTCGGCAGGCTCGGTCGCGGGATCGGTCACGGGCTCGGTGGCGGCGGGAGTCGTTCCGGGCTGCGTCTCGGAGGCGCCGGCTGCATTCTCGGACGTGCTGATATAGCTGTACTTGAAGCGTCCGCCGGGCGCAACGTCACCGGAAACGTAGAAGTTGAGAATGTCACCGGAGAAGGTCTTGTACTCAAAGTCGGTCTGACCGGCAGGCGCGACCTCGGTATCATCGTGGACGTTGTCGGTCCACGCGAAGTTGATGGTGAAATCATAACCGGAAAGACCCAGCGCAGACTTGGGGATGACCACGGTCATGGTCTTGCCGTCGACCTTGTAGCGCACGTCGGCAACCTTCTCGGAGGCGTAGCCGCTGCCGGTGAACTTCTCCAGCACGGCGGTGTCGGCACTCGCGGCAGACTTGTTCAGCACGTAATCGAAGGTCTCCCAGCCCTGATTCTGCTGGTCGCAGTCGATGTAAAGATTCATCCAAAGCTTGTCGGTGTAGGGCGTGATGTTGTCGTTGCACTCCACCCAGAAGTATACGTTCTCGTCATCGCGCGCGACCTTGGCGCCGATGATATCGTTGCGGCCGGAGTACTCGGTGTAATGCAGGGAGCCATAGCCGTCGGCGTCACGGTCACCCGTGTTGCCGATGTAGGCGGCGTAGTAGGGACCGACGTTCTCCCACGCGGACGCACCGGCGTTCAGATCGATGGATGCGGCAGCGGTCGGCGTCGGGATCGGACGCGCGCCCTTGAACTGACGTACGAAGTTGACCAGCTCGTACAGGTAGTTGTCCTTGAGATCGCCCCACGTGGGCTCGATGTCGCGGGAATACTCGTCGCGACACTGGTCGGGGAACGCGTTCTCGACGGCAGCCGGGGTATTCTCGGGCCACGACTGATAGCGTCCGGCTTTCCACTCGTTCCAGCCGGTCACGAAGATGACAGACGGGTCGAGGCTGAGCGCGTAGTTGAACTGCTCCGCAAGGTTGTAGCCGTACAGCTTGGCGTTCTCCTCACCGATGTGGGAGAGGTCGGAGGTGTAGGAGCGTCCCGCGATGTACTGACCGTTCATGGCGGCCAGCATATGCAGCTGATAGTTGTGGTTCATGGCCACGCCGACCGTGACCTGCTCGACCTTATTATCCTTCTGGTCGTGGCTGTTTGCGAAGTAGTAGGTCTGCGGGTACATGGACAGCCAGCCCCAATGCTTGTAGGCGGGGTTTTTCTCCATGTAATCGGGGTCGTTGGCACGCCACGTGAAGAAGTTGGAGATCTCCTTGAGCGCGTTGTTCTTGCCGGGGTTGATAAAGTCGCCGTGCGCCATGACCATCGGCTTGCCGTCGAGGTAGTACCACAGATTCTGATACTTGCCCGGGCGGAAGATGTCAAGGTACATATCCTGCATCTGGATCGAGGTGTATTCGGCATCCCAGAACGGGAGCATGTAGGAGACCTTCGGGGTCTTCACACCGTCCTGCATGGCCTTGTCCCACGTCTTGTAGACCTCCATGTAGGATTCGCGCCAGGTGCTTGTGCCGTTGGTGTTATCGGTGAAGATGACGTCCACGCCGATGTCGGCCAGCAGCTCCGCCTGACGGCGCAGCACCCAGTCGTCGTTGGTCTTGTAATATCCGAAGATCGGCTTGTTCCAGAAGTGGACGGCGCTCGCGGGCCACAGCGGGTTGTCCCAATCGTTGATGGCCTCGGGATGAGCCGTCATAGCCTCCTCGTTGTTGAAGGGCTCCGGCGAGGTGCCGCCGCCGACGTGCCACGTCCAATAGAAGATGGCCAGCGTTTTGTCGGTCTTGAGATCGCCGACCTCGGCGTTGGTCAGAGACGTGCGTCCCAGCGCGTCGGTGAACACCCACGTATCGGGCATGACCTCATGCGTGTAGATCAGCGAATCTTCGGGGATGACGTACTCCGCGGGAGCGGTATGCTTGCCGTCGACGGTGTCGTCCGCCGGGGTAACGTCCGCAAAGTAAGCTGTATCCTGCTCGCGGGCGAACACCACCTGCATGACGGGTACGGAATCGGTGCGGGACTCCTGCTCGACGCCGTGACGGTACACGACGCCGGGATAATCCTTCTGCCCGGTCAGCACGTAGACGGCGGGGTCGCCGCTGGCGTTGGACACCGTGAACAGGTACTCGCCTGCGGGAACGGTATCGAAACGGACACCCTGGATCTGGTTGTCCTTCAGGACGATGCGCTTCAGGCGCAGGGGCTGCTCGGCAACGGTCTTATCATAGGAGCCCTTCCACTTGTACACGGAGAAGTCTGCCTCCATGTCTTCGGCGTAGTAGGTCGCCAGCTGGAAGTTGAAGCCCATGAAATCACAGGTCACGTTCAGCCGGACGCCCACGGATTCGACCACGTTCTCAACGGAGGATTTCAGAGGGTAGGTGAACAGGTCGACGGTGGTCGGCTTGTCGCCGGTGACGGAGGGCTCGCAGGTGCCGAAGGGATCGGCGGGGGAATTCTCAAAGCGGATCATAAGCTCAGGCTCACCTCTCTGTTCTTCTCCGTTGACGTACAGGAATCCCTTGGAATCCTTGACGGAGGAATTGGACCACACGCCGACCTTGCCCTTGGGCTCGGAGACGAGGAACAGGTACTCACCGGCAGGCTGCTCGTCGAATTCGACCCAGTTCTTGGCGTTGTCTACCATCGGCGCAAACCGCTTGGAGGCGATGGGAGACGCTTTGACCGTATCCTCGAACTTTCCCGCCCACTTGTAGACGGACAGGGTGCATTCGGAGTCGGCCTTTTCCCACGTCGGCATGGCGAAACAGAACGCGGTGAACGGCTCGTTGATGATGGCGCGGTATCCGAGTGTCTCCGTGACCTCGGCGGGTCCGCGGCTGCCGGTGCCGTTCTGGATGCTGACGTCGTCAGCACCGGCTGTGAAGACCGGGATCAGCATGGTCAGGGTCAGCGTCATCGCGGACATGATCATCAGCGCGGACAGCAGTACGGACAGGAAGCGTTTGACGTTTGTTTTCATGATACGTTCCTTTCTTGTGATGTGGATGAGAGTGCGGCTATGGGGATCAGATATGCTTTTTTCTGACGAAGAGAGTGAGAGCGGCACTGACATACAGCAGGACGGCGGCGGCAGCGCTCACAACGGACGCGCAGCCCTTGTCCGGCTGCGTTTCAGGCTCGGTCACGGGAGCGGCGGTGCCCGTTTCCGGCGCGGAGGGCGCTTCGGTGGCCTCCTCGGTCGGTGTTTCCGCAGGCTCGGTGGCGGCGCCCGTCACGACCTCCGTGATCGCCTCGTGCGCCCCCCACGGAGTCTCCATATCCTGAAGGCCCTGCTCGCGGAAGGAGGCGTTCAGGTCGGCCAGCACGTCATACTTGAGCGCACCGGCACCCGTGTCGGAGAAGTCCTGATACTGCCACAGCGCGCCGATCTGGATCCCGGCGTCCGTGACCCATCCGGCGATCTCGCGGAACTTTTCGGGCATATCGGGTGCGTTGTCCATGGCGAAGAAGTCGCCGAACTCACCGAAGAACACGCCCTTGCCGAGAGAGTCGGCAGTCTCCTTGTAGAGTTTGAAATAATCCGCGACCGGCATCCCGTTTTTCCCGGCGCGGTCGGCGGTCAGGACGTAGGCAGGCTCGCCGGAGGACGTGCCGAACTGCAGGTGGAAGGACACCGTGTCGGTGTCGCCGGGCGTGAGGTATCCGACGATCTCCTGGAACTGCTGCTTGTTGTCCATCGTCCAGTCGATGTTCCAGACGTGCTTCTTATTGGCGCGGCGGCTGGACTTTCTCATGTGCCACGACGAGACGCGCATCTCGCTGTTGCCGCTGGAGATCAGCCGGTAGCCGTCGATCGAGCGGATGGTCGCGGACAACTCGGTGAAGAAGATATTCATCTCGTCCGAGGTGTAGTAGTCGTACCCGTTGCGTTCACGGGGGAGGAAGCCGGGGGTACCCTCGCCCGGGACGTAGTTCTTGAAGGTGGAGTCGCACAGATCGGCGTTGAGGTTGTACTCGTTGCCGATCTCCCAGCCCCATACGGCGGGATGATTGACGAAGCGGGAAACGACCGTGGTGACGTAATCCTTGGCGATCCTCATGGTCTCGCTGTTGACGTCGCCCATCATGGCACGCTGCTCACCGGCGTACTCGGGCAGCGACGCGTCCCACCAGAGCAGGGACACGATGACGCCGACACGGCTCTCTGCGGCCGCGTCCAGCACCTGCTCCATCTTGGCGAGCGCGGCCTCGGGATCGGCGTAGAAGCGGTCGTAGTAGTCGGGGTAGAAGCCGCCGAGGGGCAGACGGACGAACGGGATATTGTGCGCCGCGATCTGCGGGAAGGCGCCCTTCATGTCGTCGTAAGAGAGGCTGCCGCCCTCGTAATGGCAGAAGGCCCCGAAGTAGTTGAGACCGAAGCCCCAGAAGGGCTTGCCCTCAAGCGTGATGGTGCCGTCGGACTCGACGTGCAGGCCGTAGTTATAGCGGGTGCGGACATCCTCGCCGCTGTCGGCAGCTTCGTCCGCGGCGGTCGTGAGACACCCGAGCGAGCAGACCGAGCCGAGAAGCAGCACGGAGGAAAGGACGAGCGGAATGATTCTTTTGAGCATGGCAGTTCCTTTCTTTTTGAGCGCGGATCGCCTGTATTCTGACAGGTACATTGTATCATCTTTCCGGTTCTTTGTCAAGACGATTGGCTTTATTTCGTTATGATTCATAAATCCCCCCGTGCCGTCATCCGGAAAGGATGTCACCGGCAGCCGGCGCGGATAAGCGAAACACCGTTTCCCCGGCATCCTGTCCCGATCCGCGCCATTTTTCTCGATATTTCTGCGGAAACGCGGTTAAAATCCCTTGACAAGCATAATAAAACGTGATATAATACCTCTATTCAAAAGCGTATGAGCGGAAATAAGTACGTCGGAGTACGACAGCCCAGAGAAGCTGCGGTCGGTGCGAGCAGCTGTGTCCTCCCGCCGGAATACCTTCCGCCAGCTGCTCCCCGAACGACACGGCTCACGGTCAAGTAGGCGGAGACGGGCGCGCCCGTTACCGCGCGGAGGCATAGAGACGTCCCCTTCCCCGGGGCTCGCCGACGTGCCTGACGAGGCCCTTTCCGTGAGGAACGGGCGAACAGAGGTGGTAACACGCCGGGTGCGTCCTCTGCGATACGGGATCCGTGTCGCCGGGGCTTTTTTGTTTTCCGGGGCGGGTGCCGTCTCGCCCCAATCTACACAACCACCCGCTGCGGCGGGAAAAAGGAGTCAGCCATGCCCATTACGGAATATCTTGAAAGAAACGCCCGGTTCTATCCCGACGACGTCAGCCTCGTCGAGATCAACCCCACCAGCCAGCCGGACAAAGCCACCACGTGGCGCGAATTCAACCTCATCGAAACAGCCGGCGGTGCCAAGTACCGCCGCGAGATGACGTGGAAGCAGTTCGACGAGAAGGCCAACCGCTTCGCCAACCTGCTGCTGTCCCGCGGACTCAACCGCGGCGACAAGGTCGCCATCCTGCTGATGAACTGCCTTGAGTGGCTGCCCGTCTACTTCGGCATCCTCAAGTCCGGCGCCATCGTCGTCCCCATGAACTACCGCTACGCCGCCGACGAGATCAAGTATTGCTGCGACCTCGCGGACGTCCGTATGCTGGTCTTCGGTCCCGAGTTCACGACGCGCATCGACGCGGTCAAGTCCCAGCTCGGCGACATCACCGACTTCTTCTACGTCGGTGAACAGAAGGATACGCCCGTTTACGCCTCCAATTACGGCCGCATGGTCGGCTACTGCTCGAGTCAGGCGCCCTCCGTCGCCATTTCCGACGACGACGACGGCGCGATCTACTTCTCCAGCGGCACGACCGGCTTCCCCAAGGCGATCCTGCACCGTCACCGCGCGCTGATGGCCTCCACGAAGACCGAACAGGCGCACCACGGACAGACCAAGGACGACGTGTTCCTCTGCATCCCGCCTCTCTACCACACCGGCGCGAAGATGCACTGGTTCGGCTCGCTCATGTCCGCGAGCAAGGCTGTCCTTCTGCGCGGAGTCAGCCCCGAGTGGATCCTTCAGGCCGTGTCCGAGGAGCGTGCCACCATCGTCTGGCTGCTCGTGCCGTGGGCACAGGATATTCTCGACGCCGTGGACCGCGGCGATATCGACCCCAAGGAGTACCGCCTGTCCCAGTGGCGGCTCATGCACATCGGCGCACAGCCCGTCCCGCCCTCTTTGGTCAAGCGCTGGCAGAAGCTGTTCCCCGGTCAGCTGTACGACACCAACTACGGTCTGTCCGAGTCCATCGGCCCCGGCTGCGTCCATCTCGGCACCGAGAACATCCGCAAGGTCGGCGCGATCGGCGTACCCGGTTACGGCTGGCAGACCAAGATCGTGGACGAGCATCGTCAGCCGGTCACGCAGGGCGAGGTCGGCGAGCTGGCCGTCAAGGGTGACGGCGTCATGAGGTGCTACTACAAGAATCCCGACGCGACCGCCGAGATCCTGACCGATGACGGCTGGCTGCTCACCGGTGACATGGCCCGTCAGGACGAGGAAGGCTTCATCTACCTCGTCGACCGCAAGAAGGACGTCATCATCACCGGCGGTGAGAATCTCTATCCCGTTCAGATCGAGGACTTCCTCCGCGCACACGACAAGATCAAGGACGTGGCCGTCATCGGTCTGCCTCACGAGCGTCTCGGCGAGATTGCCGCGGCCATCATCGAGGTCAAGGAGGGCATGACGCTCACCGAGGACGAGGTCAACGAGTTCTGCCTCGGTATGCCGCGCTACAAGCGCCCCCGCAAGATCATTTTCGATACCGTGCCCCGCAATCCCACGGGCAAGATCGAAAAGCCCAAGCTCCGCGAGCGGTATTCCGCCGTCAAGCTGGTCGAAAGGGAGACGAACAGATAAGTAAAGGGAGCGTCCCGGTTTCGGGGCGCTCCCTTTTTTGATTCTGCTCGGTCCCCGCGCCATAGGTGTGAGGGACGCTTCGCGCGTCCGGCGCTCGGGGGCTCCCTGCCCGCTCCCGTGCGCGGGGAACAGAGGAAAGCCGGCGCTCTGCCGCCGGAGACCCGGCGTTTCCGCAATGCCGGAAGTTCTGAATAACCTTTTTCCCCACCCCCCTGACCCCCCGCCCCACGGGCGGGGGGAATTTCTTATTTTATAGCAGGGAGAAGGGAGCGGCTGCACCGCTCCCTTCTCCCTGCACCCTCATCCTGCGGGACGCGGGGGTACGACGACCTTTTGCCCCGCGGCTGCGCCCTGCCGCCTGCGGCGGCTCTTCTCCCTGCACCCTCATCCTGTGGGATGCGAGGAGCCAAGACGCGAAAGCGAAAAAAGGCGGGCGCCCATGACGGCACCCACCTTTCTTGTTCGGCGTAAACCAAACTTCTGTTTATCCATTGCCCATAAAGTTCTTGAGATCCCTAAGGACTTCTTTCAAGAAGTCCTTAGGCGGGGTGTGGGGCAGAGCCCCACGCGTTCTCCGGGGTGTGGGGCAGAGCCCCACGCGTTCTCCGGGGCGTGGGGCAGAGCCCCACACGCGTCCTCATCAGACTTCAATCAGTTCATACTCCCGTGAGCCGATGCCGAGGGCGGCGGCGGCCTCGACGGTATGGATGCCGTGCCGGGTCTCGATGCGCTCGACCATGTGATCACGGCCGGGATCGGTCGAAGCGTAGACAAGGTCCACGCACGCCTGATCCAGCGCGACGGGGTCGTCGGACGCAAGGATGCCGATATCCTTCATGCAGGGGTCCTCAGCCTTGGCACAGCAGTCGCAGTCAACGGAGAGGTTTTTCATGACGTTGATGAAAACCATATTGCCGTTGAAGTGACGCACGACGGACGCGGCAGCGTCAGCCATCGCCTCAAGGAACTCGTCCTGCGGCGCACAGTTGACCCACAGCACCGTCTGATTATCGGTGCGTCCGCCGGAGTGGATCCACGCCTTGCCGGCGGACGACGCACAGCCGATCGACAGCTGCTTGAGCGCGCCGCCGAAGCCGCCCATCGGATGGCCCTTGAAGTGGGACAGCACCAGCATCCCGTCGTAGTCAAAGAAATGTTTACCGACGATGTTCTCCTTGATGACCTTGCCGTCCGGGATCTCCAGCCTGCCGTCGGGACCCTCGGCGTCCATCAGATCGAAGCTGTAATACTCGTTCCAGCCATGCTCGCGGATCAGCTTGATATGCTTGCGCGTGGTGTTGCGCGCACCGTGATAGGCGGTGTTGCACTCCACGACGGTCCCCTGCACCTCGTCGATCATCGGCCTCCAGAATTCGGGGCGCAGGAAGTTCTGATTTCCCTTCTCACCCGAGTGCAGCTTGACGGCGATGCGTCCCGTCAGCTCCTTCCGTGTCATGTAGAACAGCTTTACGACGGCGTCCGGTGTGATCTCACGCGAAAAATATACCTTGGACATGGTGAATCCTCCCGAAAAATCTGTATTTTTTACTTGAGCGCTCTGTACAGCGTGCGGATGACGTCGGGATCCTCAACGGCTCCGGAGCCGATGATCACGAGGCCGCTGTTGTCGACGGTGATGACCTTTCCGGCAGCGGTGATGAGATCGTTCGCATGGACGTAGGGGATGCCGTAGTGGTTGACCGTCTCCGCGCCGTCCGCGGAAATGCCGACGGAGGCAAGGAAGGAGGCGGGCAGGTACAGCTCGTGATCGGAGGCGAGCAGGACGCCCTTCGTGTTGTCCTCGACCAGACGCACGCTCTTGCCGCCGGCAAAGGCGTTGTAGGACCCGGCCTTGAGCACGATCATATCGTCGGTCAGGCACTCCGGCAGCTTGGCGGCAGCCTCGCCGGTCAGCGTAAAGACGTAGTTGTAACGTCCGTTGGGAGCGCAGTCACCCTGATCGAGGAACTCCATGACCGCGTGCGTGGGCAGCGAGTTGTCGGCCCACTTGAACTCCATTTCGCCGGTGAAGCCGACGAGATCCCGGCTGACCTTGATCTGCATGACGCTGCCGGTGACGCGGTACTCGGCCTCGCCGACGTAGGTCAGATCCCACGTGTCGGTGCCGTTGAACTTCTCCACGGTGATGCGGTTCCCGTCCTGACCGCGGTTGAGCAGGTAGTCGTAACCGTACCAGCCGGTCTCGTCGCTGCGGTCCGCGTTGATGAACAGGTTCATCCAATTCGTACCCTCGGGAGAAGTGATGTCAGACGCGCACTCCGCGAGGAAGTAGAGGTACTCGCTGTCGGTGGATACCTTGGCGGTCACGAAGTCGTTGAGGCCGGAGAAGTTGATGTACATACCCTCCTCGGCACCGCCGACGTGTCCGGGAGAAACGCGCTCGGTGATATCGCCCTCAAAGTCACGGTACTCGGGACCCACGGCGTACCATTGACCGATCGAGCCGTCGAGGTCGATCGCCCACTGACCGAAGGCGGCCTCCTCATACCGGGTACCCTTGTACAGACGGATGTATTCGGCCATCTGGTAGGTGTAGGCGTCCTCAAAGCCGCCCTTCATGGGCTCGATGTCGCGGGAGAACTCGGGGTTGAACTCGTCGACGAAGTAGGAGTTCTCCTTCTTGGTCGGGTCGTTCGACGCCTGATACTCGTTTGCCCACGTCAATCCGCCGCCGCCGGCTCCGGCACCCGCCGCCGACCAGCGTCCGGCGATCCACTCGTTCCAGCCGGTGATCATGACGATGGGCAGCATACGCTTGACCGCGTTGTCAAAGTAGCGGGAGAACATGAGGCCCTGCGCGGTGTAATCGGGCCAGAGGCAGTAGCCGAAGTCCCAGCGGCCCGCGACCTTGGGGTAACCGCCGCGGGTATAGCTGCGTCCGACCTGTCCGCCCATGCCGCACATGACGACTATCTGCTCATTCTTACCTTCGGCGTTCTTACCGGGATTGGGGCTGTAATCGTCGCTCCACGGCCAGCACTCACGGCCCTTTCTCGACGAATACCACGGCTGCGAGGAGGTCGCCCAGGACAGACGCCACTCGAAGAATTCCTTTTCCTCGGCGGTCCAGTTGATGGAAGTGCCGGAGGTCATGACCAGCGGCTTGCCGTTCCAATAGAACCACAGATCCTGATACAGGCCCTTCTTATAGAGGCTGTTGTACAGCTCGTGGAACTCACCGTCGTAGTCGCCGCACAGGAAGCAGATCTTGGGAACGTTGTAGCCCTCCTGCTTGACCTCCTCCCAGACCTTGAGCAGCGCCATGTAGGAGCGCGTGTGCAGGTTGTTGTTGGTGGTGTCGAAGAACACGAAATCCACGCCGGCCTCGGCGAACATATAGGCGTGCTTGCGGAGCACCCACTCGTCGTTGGACGAGTAGTACCCGAAGTAAGGCTCTGCCCAGTAGTGGGGATGGCCCTCGCCGCCCTCCTGCATGACCTCCCAAAGAAGGTCGTCGCCGCCCTTGAGCCACGCCTCGTGATGGTTGGAGGCGGGGATGGAGGAGAGCTTATCCTGATCGGCGTCGCGCCACAGGAAGTAGAAGATGCCGACGAGTCCCGCGTTGGGAACGGGCGTATCGGCGGCTGCGGGCGTCGTGCGGCCGAGGCCGTCCGTCGCGTACCACAGGTCGGTCCAGACGTCGCGGGACGTGGGCAGGATACCGGAGACGTTCCTGTCCCCGGCACCGCTGTCATAGGAGTACGCGGGCAGAACGAGGTCCGTCGTGGTCGTATAAGTGTCGGTTTTGGGGGAGTCCTGCGGGCTGCCGGCGGGCTCGGTCCCCTGCTCGGTATCAGAGGCGGACGTGCCGGTCTCATCACCGCCCTTTCCGCGGTCACAGGAGGAAAGCAGCAGCGAAGCCGCCAGCAGAACGGCCAGCAGTGCGGTCAGGATGCGCGTCTTTTGCTTCATGTATTCAAATTTCATAGCAATTTCTCCTCTCACGGCTGTCCGTCAGTCCTCTTTGCGTCTGACGGCGGCGCATAGGCCGCCTGCCGTCAGCACGATCAGCACGGACAGGGGCAGCACAGCCTTGCAGCCGGTGCCGGACGAGCCGGTATCGGCTTCGGTGTCCTTCACGGCGGGCTCGGTCACGGGCTCCGTCGCAGGCTCGGTGGGGCGCTCGGCAGGCAGCGTGACGACCTCCTCCGGGCTCTCGGGCGTATACACGGCGTGGACGTCGTGATCGCCGTCGGGCGCGAAGGCCTCCCACGTGCCGATCATGCCGGGCTTCTTGGGCACCACGGGCAGCGTGATGTCATCCGAGCCCTCCTTGTAGGTAACGGAGGTGATGTAATGGTCGTCCGCGTAGAACTTGAGCGTGAAGGTCTTGGCCGCGGTGGGCAGCGTATGCTCAAACGCGTAGGCCTCGTCCTCGGAGGCGAAGAACGCGACACACTCGACATCCACGCGCAGACCGCTCCTGACCGGAGACGATCCGGCGGTGAAGAAGTCGTAACGCAGGTAGTTCAGCTTGTGCGTTTTCTGATCGACGGCAGTCAGCCCCGAGAGGTCGAGGACGGCGTTGTGCCATTGGCCGTCGGGCAGGTAGTCGAAGGTCAGGCGGTCGCCCTTGCCGGTCGAGGTCTTGCCGTCGGAGCCGGCGTAGATCTCACCGCGGACGCCTGCCGCCGTCGTGCGGTAACGGATGAGCGCGTATGCAGCCGCGTCGGTCGGCTCGCTGATGATATAGTAGTAGGGGTCCTCGCCCTTGGAGATCAGCGTGACGCAGCCGTCCTCGTAGGAGTAGAGGGAGCCCGTCATCTGGCTGCCGCCGACGGCGTTCAGCTGCTCGCCGTCGATGACCAGCACGGGGTGGACCTGATCGGGCATCAGAGGAATGCGGGGCGCGGGAACGAAGCGCTGACCGCCCTCCTCCGTATAGAGAGAATCGGCGTAGGCATCGGCGGCACGACCGTTGGCGAAGAAGGTGATAGAAGCCACGTCGATGGACTCGCCAGCACCTTCGGGCTTCTCCATCGGATCGAAGCGGAGGTTATAGATGCCGACGTCGCCGGCGTTGCCCCACGTCTTGGTCGCGTTGATGACAACGACGTGCCATTCGCCATCGTTCTCCCAATCAAAGAGGACGTTGGAGCGGGCATAATCCTGTCCCCACGTCACGCCGTCGGTGCGGCAGACGAAGAATTCGCCGTGGGGGGCATGGGAATCGGTGCGGTACTTGATGACGATCCAATCGCACAGGCTGCCCTGCATCCCGGTGAACGAGCCGATGGTAAAGAAGGGATCGTTCCCTTCGGAGGTGATCGTCAGGTATCCCTTGTCACACAGGTCGGTGACGGTGCAGTTCTGCACGTCGGTCAGCTTGAAGGTCTCGGTGGCGTTGTCGATATGCTTGGTGAAGTCGAGCTGGGCGGTCGGATTCATGGAGTACTCCTCACCGAGGTCCATAAGTCCGATGCCCATCGTGAGGTACGCGGAATACAGCGCGACGCCGTTCGGAGTGCCGTTGCGGTACGCCTCGCAGCCGTCGACAGCCTTGCCGTCCTTGGAGGCAAAGCCGGTGTAGGCGTTGCCGGCGTTGCCGGTCAGCTTGACTTCGTAGTAGTAGACGCCCGGATCGAGCGGCTCGTCCCAGCGGACCTCAAGGTCGCAGTTATTGGCCAGATCGGCAAGGTCTTTCGAGCGGAGCGCGGTCGACCCGACGGTATCCTTGTAGTTCCCTGCCCATTTCCACAGCCGGAAGGTGCCCTTGTTCGAGCCCTCCTGCCACGTGGAGTTGTTGTAGACGATGATGCCGTACACAGGCTGATCGGAGGTGATCTTCTGACCGTAGTACTCGCCGGGGCCGCAGTACGGGCTGCCGCACTCGGCGACCGTGCAGGTCAGCACCGGGACGGGCGTCTGTCCGAGCGCGTACAGGTGGGAGTTGAGCGTGCCGTCAAAGAGGTAGGTATCGCGGTAGGCGGCCTTGCTGCACAGGACGACAGCCGCGAGGTCGACCCACGCACCGTCCTCCTCCGCCGCAAAGGAGAGCGTAAGCGTATCTCCCATGCTGCCCGTCATATCGACGTCAGCCTCCGACCAGAAGCCGTCGTTGACGGCCTCCGCCTCTCCGGAGGCGCTGCCGGAGGTCAGCTTCAGGGACCCGGTGCCCTCGGAGCGGTAGATGACCTTGGCAAAGCTGAAGCCGTCCGCGCCGGAAAGCGGCAGCGCGAGCGAAAGCGCGCCGTTATCGGGCAGCACCCGGATAAAGTCCGGCTGCACGAAGGTGGTCCCGGAGGTGACCTGACACCCGTCGGGCAGGCGGCCCGCTGTGAAGTCGACCGTCTTCGTGCCGGCGTCGCGCTCGGTCTGCCGGGCGTTGTTGAGCTTGAGGTTCTGCTCGTCGACGTATGCCTTGGCCATATCTCCGTCGCCGAAGAACTTGAGCCACGCGACGTCGATGGTATCGCCGGTCTCGCAGCCGGAGAGCAGGGGGTCAAAGCGGAAGGCGAACAGCGTGTTCGCGGTATCCGTCCCCCACGAGGTGCTTGCGTCGGCCAGCGCGACGTGCCAGAGACCGTCGCTGACGTACTCGGCGGAGGCGTACGTGCCGCCGTCGCCCCACGTCGCGCCGCCGTGATTGGTGAAGAACTCACCGCCGGAGACGGCTGCCTTCGTGCGGTACAGGATGGCCACGTAAGCCAACTGATCGGCTGTCGGTGCGGGGCTCTTTTCATCGGGGATGCGGAAGTACGGATCACTTCCCTCCGCGGTGAAGGTCGTGTACCCGTCGTGCGCCTGACCGATGCCGATCTGATTCTTATGGGTGACATAGATCTCTCCGGCGGGATCGGTCAGGTCCTTGCCGAAGTCGTAGGTCCAGTTGATGAACTTGACCGGGGACTGATTGACCATGTCCGCCACGGAGATCATGCAGGCAAAGGCGTGGCTGGGGCTGCCCTTCTGGTACGCCTGCATATCCGTCACGACGCCGGGGATCCCGTCGATGAGTCCGCCACGGGCGATCCACGGCGTATATCCGCTGCCCTCGACGCAGGTGACCTCAAAGAACAGCTCGCCGGTGACGTTCAGCTCGGGCGGGACGTCGAGGATCAGGTCGTTGTGGTCGATCGCGTTGACCAGATCCAGCTTGACGAGGGGCTTGGAGGCTACGGTCTTTTTATAGTCGCCCTGCCATTGGTAGAGCGCGTAGGTGCCCTTGTTGACGTTGCTGCTGTAGGTGGCGTGATCCGTGACGCTGATCTGCGTCAGCTTCTTGGACTCGTCCAGCTTGAAATAGTAGCCGAACGGCGAGTGTCCGTCGCAGTAGGGCGAGCCCTCCATGCCGTTCTTGGCAAAATCAATGGTTTCAAAACCGGTGTCGTGCTCGTCGTCCGTCAGGAACGAGGGCGCGTCGACGTCCGGCAGCTCGTCTGCCGACACGGACGACACGCACAGTCCGCAGAGGCAGGACAGCGTGAGCAGACAGGACAGCGCGAGTGCCAGCGGCTTTTTTAAGTGCTTGAATGCGCTCATGGTGGTATTCTCCTTTTCGCTTTGGGTTTCGCTTTCGTACGTTCCGCGTTCCGGGATGCGAACATACATATTCATATTATATTTTACTACAAAAGGATGAAAAAGTCAAGTACCTTTGCCGCCGGATGCCCGGAGCCGGTACGCGTTCTCCGCGCCCTGTCTGATTTGTTCTGATGAAATTCACGGGAACGCCGTCTTTTCCTTGACTTTCCTTCGGCTGTATGATACAATAGAAGACGATGACATACGAGTACATACTTTCAGAATACGGAACGGAGGTCATTTCCATGAAAACTCCCGCTCTTCCCCGTCGTTCCCGCGCGGGCAGACTCCTTTTGCCCCTGCTCTGCGCCTGTCTGATCCTCCCGCTCATGCAGGGCCTTGTCCTGCCCGTCCGGGCGGAGACCGCCGCGCCCGCGGTCGGTGACAAATGGTCAGACATTGACACCGACGCCCTCGCCGCAGCGGGGTACACCGTGGTGGACGACCGCGACGCCGGCATCGACTACACGTGGCCCTACACCCTCGACGCGGCGCGCCGTGATTCGTCCGAGGCAATCGGCGGCACACTGATGTGGCAGATCGGTCAGGTGAGCGCGACCGTGCGGTATGAGTTCTCCGGCTCCTTCCTCGCCGTGCTGTACGCCGAGAACTACTACGCCGCCGAGGTATACGTCAATATCGACGGGCAGACGTATCAGGCCGAGACGCCCTTCAACCGGTCTGCCCCGCAGGCGGACTTCGGCGTCGGCGTCAGCCGCGTCGTGTTCGCGCGTGAGCTGCCCGACGGTGATCACGTCGTAACGATCACGCACAAGGCCGGTCACCTCTCCGGTGAGGACAACGTAAAGCCGGACGGCAACGCCTACTACGATAACGACGCGCTGTTCAACGCGTTCATCGTCCGGGGCAATCAGGAAACTCCGGCGCCGGAACGGGTGGAGGTCGGAAGCAAGACCGCACTGTACACCGACGATATGCTCGCCGGGTGGAACCTCCGCGTCATCGACAACACCGACCCCGACGTGATATACACGTGGCCCTACGATCTGGACATCGGGAAGATCAACAATCATTCATCGGCATACGGACACAGCCTCGCGTTCAACGTCGGCCAAGTCAGCGCGACGATCACGACGATCTTCGAGGGCACCTACCTCGCGCTCGCGTTCGCCGACACCTACTACGCCTGCAAGGTCATCGTGGACATCGACGGCAGGGTGGTCGGTGAGTTCACGCCGCACTCGACGCTGCGTCCCGAGACGTCGGACGTGGCGTACCAGAGCCGGATCCGGTTTGTCAAGGACGACCTTTTGCCGGGGTATCACATCGTGACCATCCAGCACGAGACGGCCTATGAGAGCGGCGAGCCCAACACCAAGCCGGACGGCAATTCCTACTACGACAACAACGCCTATTTCGACTGCTTCATCGTGCAGGCGGTGCCGGACCAACCGGTGACGGAAGCACCGACCGAGGCTCCGTCGGAGGTGCCGACCGAAGCCCCGACAGCCGTCCCGACGGACACGGCGGACGAAACGGCGCCCGGCGAGGTCATGACGAGTCACGGCGGCCCCGACACGCTGCCCGGTACCGGGCCCGATCGGAAGTCCGGCTGCGGTGCGTCCCTCAAGGGAGCGGCGTCCGTTCTTGCGCTGCTGCTCACCGTCTGCCTGCTGCTGACCGGATGCCGCGGCGGGGACGGTGAACAGGAGAGCGGGACGGACGGTCAGGGAGAGCCGGAAACACCGGCGGCGTCCGCCGCAGAGACCCCGACCGAGGCTGAAACCGAAATATGGAACACGCAGAAAGGAGAACGTCAAGTGGATACGCTGATGAATTATCTGTCCGATATGGGACTATCCGATGCTGCCGGAACAGCTGGCGGCATCCTTGCGAATAACGAGAAAGCATGGGTGCAGCAGCTGCTGACCGACAATCCCGGCCTGTTTGCGGGCTTTTACAATCAACGCGACAGCCGCGTCTTCAAGTGTATGTGGCACGGCGAGTTCCCGGGCAAGCTGCTGACAGGCGTGGCCAAGACCTACCTCCTGCATAACGATCCCGTGACCCGTGAGATCGGCGACAGCATGGTCGCGTCGCTCAAGGAAGCGCAGGGGCCGGACGGTTACCTTGGCCCGTGGAACGATAGGGAACGCTTCGATCTCGACGTCACGCGCGATCCGAACGCGACGGGCAAGTGGGACACGTGGGGCCACTTCCATTGTATCTACGGCCTCGTCCGCTGGTATCAGGCGACCGGAAACACAGACGCGCTGGACGTCGCCGTCAAGGCCGCCGACTGCGTGTACGACTACTTCATCGCCGGGAATCGTCCCATCGCCGGGCAGAAGTGGGCCGAGACGAATCTCGCCATCGGGTACGGCTTCGCCGTGCTGTACGAGGAGACGGGCGACGAAAAGTATCTTGAAGCAGCCAAGCATATCGTGGACGTGGATTGGAAGGTCGAGTACCCGGACTTCTATTCGGGCAAGACCGTCTCATGCGACTGGATGACCGCCGCCCTCACGGGCAAGCCGTACTACGCCTCGGGTCAGCCCCGCTGGGAGGGCCTGTACGCGCTGGAAACGCTGGCAGCCCTCTACCGCATCACCGGCGAGCAGACCTACATGGACGCGATGGACTCCCTGTGGTGGGGCATGGTCGGCTCCGACCGCCACAACACCGGCTCCTTCGGCACGGGTGAGGGCGCGTCCGGCGACCCGTACGGCACCGGCAGTGAGACCTGCAACACCTGCGCGTGGATGGCATTCTCGACGGAATACCTGAAGGTCTCCAAGAACAGCCGCGTCGCGGACGAGCTGGAGCTGTCCTTCTTCAACGCGGCGCTCGGTTCCCTGCTCGACGGCGACCGCAACTTCACCTACATGAACAATTCCGACGGCACGCGTGAGGCCGCGCGCATCGTGCTGGAGCCGCACTCCTTCCGTGACGCGCGGGATATGTCCTGCTGTCAGGCAAACGGCAACAGCGGCATTGCCCAGATCGCGGATTGGGCGCTTCTGACCGACGCGGAGGGGCTGTACCTTTCCTACTACGGCGCGTCCGAGATGCACACGCGCCTTGCGGACGGCACGAAGGTCGTGCTGACGCAGACGACGGACTACCCGAAGACCGGCAGCATCCGCGTGACGGTCGGGCTCGACGCGCCTGCCTCCTTTGCGCTCCGTCTGCGCGTGCCGGCGTGGTCGGAAAATACCCGGATCTCCGTCAACGGGCAGACCGCGGACGGCGTGAGTGCCGGAAGCTGGTGCTGCCTCGAACGGACGTGGCAGGACGGCGACGTCATCGACATCGACCTCGATATGAGCGTGCATTTCTGGGTGCGTGACTGCGGCAAGATCGACTACAAGGTCTCGGCCTATTGGGGACCCGTCCTGCTGGCGTTCCGCTCCTCCGACGACCTGCGCCCCACGACCAACTTCCAGATGTCCGCCCTGCGGAGCATCACACCCTGCGAGGGAGACGGCATCGTGAACTTCACGGTGGTCAGATCCGACGGCACGACCGCCATGCTGACCGACTACTGCTCCGCCGGAAAGGACGGACAGCCCTACGTCTCATGGCTGACTTCAGTCTCCACCATCGACGCCGTGCCGTTCGACCGGAACGCTGCGCCTGTGTGGTGCAGACGTTGAACCGACACACGAAGAGCAATCCGGAAAGGAACGGATATGGAACAGAATTATTGTATGTGGTGCGGTACGCGCCTTGAGAGAGGTGTTCGCTTCTGCACGGAGTGCGGCACGCCGGTCGGCCGGCAGACGCCCGAGAACGCAGATCCCTCCGCCCCGGCGGCACCGTGGTGGGTACGTGAAGAACTCGTCGGTACGTGGAGCTGGCACGTAGCGGTCCGTGAGGACGGCACGTTCGAGTTTTGCATCGGACCTAAAGCAGGTTTGCTGGTCATCGGTATGGAGGGTGACGTCCGGATCTCGCTGGGCGATCCCGTCTACGCAGTCTACGTCGGGCTGCTGAAGCCCGAAAATGATCACGTCTGCGGCATGAAGGACGAGAATGGCGGGATGGTCGGAGGCGGCTCCTGCCGTCAGCCCGGCTTCCGCATGACACTGCGGCCTCTGACAAGCGGAGCTGTCACGAACCTGTTCGTCTGTGCGGATATGATGCCGCACCCGGTCAACTTCCCCGGATTCCAATTCATGATGGCAAAGTCATAAAGGGAAGCGGGGCTTCGCCCCGGCACCCTTATGTCGGAGGCGCTGCGTTTCCGCATCAACGGAGCATCTGTGCAAACCCGGGAGAACGCCTCGCGCCTCCGGCGCTCGGGGACCCACCCCCTGCCCCCTCCCGTGCGCGGGAGGGGGAGATGATAATATCTTTTACCGAGGAGAGGGGGCGCTGCGGCGCCCCCTCTCCTCGGTCT
>JAKSPU010000030.1 GCA_024404505.1 Clostridia bacterium | reverse complement strand
CGCCGAGCCGGATTTGCGGGGCTGGATCACGTAAGTGAGACAGCCCCTTTTTTCAGATATACCTGTATGCCTCGCAGTCGACGAGCCGGATCTTTCCGTCCGGCATCCGCTCGATGAGACCTTCATCCTCAAGAGAGTGATAGATCTCGTTCTCTATGAATCCGAAGGGGGCGGAGCCTTCATAGTAATGCGGATCGACCTCGCTCACTCCGTACGCGCGGCATTCGGATACCAGATACTCGTAGTAACGCTTCTTTATCGTATAGAACAGAAGCCCGCGCTTCGGCATGGGCACACCGGTACGGTCGCAGAAGCGCCACACCGCTGCCAGCTGCGCCCGGCATTCCGGCTGGCCCCAAACGCCGATGATGGCGTTGAAGTCGGGGATCGGCTGCCAGATGCGGTCAAGCTCTTGATAGAGCTCCTCCTTGGAAGCACCCTTGTCCGCCATGCGGTTCAGACCGTCCATATCCACGAGGAAACGGATATACCTTGTGAGCTGGTCCACGTGCGCGGCCATCAGATTGGCCAGCTGAGCCGGGCTGACAGGCAGCGGCTGGTCCGTCGTCAGGTCCCGGTCGGCGGCGATCCTGCGGATATCCGCAAGGCACGCCTCGGCGGTCGGCAGCATCGCGTGCGCGTCGTACTTCACACCGGGATCCCACGGGGTATCCCACCAGAAGGTCTCCCATCGGTCGCCGGAGCGGGTCGTTTCGACGAATTGCAGGATGCGGAACACCTGATCTCCGTACTTCTCCCCGTAGATGCGGTGCGCGATCTCATACAGCAGCTCGTCCGTGTCACGGTCCGGGTCGATCAGCATCTGTCCCGCGCAGTACAGGGAAAACAGGTTGAGGATATGATAAGAATCCATCTCGGACCAATACGACGGCACCATCACGTGGTCGCCCTGCTCCCGGACGTGGCTGTAAATGTACTTGATGACCTTGGGATTGACGACCCAGCGGGCGTTCTGGTCGATCTCGATGTCAGCCGTGTACCAGCTCCACACGCCCAGCCTGCACCCGAGGTCCTTGACGCCCTGCCGGAACGCGGCGCGGCGTCCGGGCTGCCCCCACGTCGGGAGGAACGGAAGCTCCATCAGCATATAATCCGTGAATCCGGCCTCGACGAGCTTCGTCGGGAAGTCGTTCGGACAGCCCCACGTGTCGACGCAGATCTCGATCTTCGGATTGACGGCCTTGAACTTGGATTCCAGAAGCCGCGTGAAGCGGAAAATATCCTCGTAGTGCTTCAGGTGTCCCGGATCGAAGAAATGCAGGATCAGCCGGTCGAAGTACGGCGCAAGCTCGGCGTAAATATCGTAATACTTATTGAAGCACGCGAAAACCGCCGGATCGTCGTAGGCGGAGCCGCCGTCGGCCGCGTCGTATACGACGTCCGGGTCGTTCCAGCCGTGACCGTTGAAGTCGGCGGCCCAGACCCACAGAGTCGCCTTCATGCCCTCCTCGTGCAGGATGCGCGCCATCGTGATCTTGCGGTCATGATCCGGCTCCCAGCTGTTGAACCAGCGCCAATGCGAACAGTTGTCCGTCATCTGCATACCGGTGTAGCCGAACGACCTGATCATCCGCGCGTAGCTTCTCATCGCGTGCTCCGACATGGAGTACCAGTCGACGGCCAGATTGACGTTCATGTTGTTGATATACCCGCGGTTATAGTCCGGCTTCCACGCGTCCATGATGATCTCGCGCTCGGGTATCCACGGATTCTGTACTGAATAAGACATACGAAAGCTCCTTTTCGTTTATTTACTGATGGGATACACCTGTCTGCCGCCGAGGTACGTCTGCACGACGCGGATATCCTTCAGCCGGTCAACAGGCGTCCTGAAGGGATCGGCGTCAAGCACAGTGAAATCGGCCAGCATACCGGCGCGGATCATGCCCTTCTTTTCCTCGTCAAAGCTCGCGTACGCGCCGACGGAGGTATAACCGTCGATCGCTTCTGCCACGGTGAACGCCTGCTCCGGCAGGTACGGACCGATGCCGTCGAGCGTCCGGCGGGTCACGGCGCATTGGATGCAGCGCATCACGTCCGGGCTTTCCACCGGGCAGTCGGTGCCGTTGCTGACGGTCACGCCCTTATCCGACAGGGCCTTCCAGCTGTAACTCGCTGCGGCAAGCGCGTCTCCTACGCGTTCCCGGACCATGCGGATATCGTAGTCAAGGAAGATGGTCTGCGCGTAAACGTGAAGGCCGAGATCCTCGATCCTGATAAGCTGTTCCGGACGCGTGATCTGGCAATGCACGATGCCGCAGCGATGGTCCTTCGGGCGGTATGCGGCAAACACCTTCTCATACGCGGACAGGACTTCGTCAAGGCAGGCGTCTCCTATGCAATGCACGGCGACCTGCATACCGTTCTTCACGGCAAGTGAGATCATCTCCTCCAGCACTTCCCTGCCGAACACCGGGATGCCGCGCGTATCCGGCTTGTCCGCGTACGGGACGGAAAGGTAGGCCGTCCTCGCGCCGAGGGAGCCGTCTCCGAGCATTTTGAGCGGCCCGATGCGGAACAGATCCGTTCCGGCGCCGGTTTTGCTGCCCTTCTCCATGAAATCCGCAAAGGTCTCCGGAGAAGTGAAATTCGCCTGCTCGTATACGCGGACGGTCAACTCGCCGCTCTCCTCAAGCTCACGGAACGCCTCGTTTACGGTTTCCCACGGAAGCTTTCGCCACACGCAGTAGTCGTCCGTCTGTGCGCTGGTGATGCCGCAGGCGTTGAGGGAACGGCAGGCTGTCCGGATCATGGATCTCACCTTTTGCTTATCCGGCAGCGGCGTGCGCTCAAAGATCAGCTCCATGGCGTTATCGTAGAAGCGTCCGTCCGGCACGCCGTCCTCCATGCCGATCCGTCCGCCCTCCGGGCAGGGGGTATCCGGATTTATCCCCGTCAGGCGGAGCGCCGCGCTGTTGACGACAAGGCAATGCCCGCAGGCGCGGCTGATCACGATGGGCTGATCGGGAGACACCTTATCGAGATCGAAGCACGACGGCAGACGATGCACGTCCGAGAAGAAATCCTGATTCCAGCCCCGGCCGAAGACCCATTCGCCGGGCGCGGGCTGCTTCTCCTTTATGTACGCGCGCAGATAATCAAGCATACCCGCAAGACTGTCCGTATGCTCCGCAAGCATGGCGGAATCCAGCGTCTGCCCGTAACTCAACAGGTGCATATGACTGTCGTTGAAGCCGGCGCATACGAAATCACCGTGCAGGTCAACGATGTCGTCGCAGGATGCGATCAGGTCAGCAGCGTCGGCAGACGCGCCGACCCAAACAAACCGATCCTCTTCCACGAGAAAGCTGTCCGCGGCGGGCATACCCTTTCCCGGATATACGACGGCATCGGTATAGAACGTTCTCATTTGATATTCCCTCGCAATCAAAACTTTGGGTCACCGTATATTATACCCGACCGGGGTGCCGTTGTCAACTTGTTTCAGGATATTCGCTTGGTTTATCATTCTTTTCGTGCGATTCCGGCAAAAACAGGTGAAAAACGTATTGCCAAATGACATTGATTATGCTAAAATAAAAGAAATCATCTTTGCTTTATTCACAAGTATCAGTTTATATCGGAGGAAATACCATGAAACACCTGATCCGGTTTACTTCTCTTTTCCTGTGTCTGTTCCTTATCATGCCCTTATCCGTTTCAGCGGGTGAAGAGGAAATCGCCCGCGGCAAGCCAGCGGCCTCCTGTCACGTGGAATCTTCCTCGCTGACACCCGCTCTTGCCGTCGACGGCAATGAGTCGACACGCTTTGCCGCCGGAGGAGGATGCACGAACGATACGTGGTTCATCGTTGACTTCGGGGACGTATACGACGTCTCGCGCGTCAGCATCCTGTGGGAGACAGCCCATCCGAGCCTCTATACGCTGGAGCTGTCCGTGGACGGCGTGACTTTCACGAAGGCTGCCGAAGAACAATGCGACGAATCCGGCACGGTCAGGAAGGAGACGAGGCTTTCGGGCTCGGGACGTTTCCTGCGCATCTCCGAGCAGGCGCGGCGTGAGCCGGCATACGGATTCTCCATCTTTGACCTTCAGGTATTCGGCACGCGCAGCGCGTCACAGACCAATCATGACGACTACGTCATCGTGACCGCCGGAGATACCGACGGAGGCACGCTCAGGCTGTCCGCGCAGGGCTTCGTAAAGAAAGGAACGACGATCATGGTAAACGCCTCTCCATCCGGCAGCAATGCCGTCGGCAGCATCAAGGCCGGGAACACCGATCTGCCCGTACAGAACGGCAGTGCCTCCTTCACAGCCGACACGGACTGCACCGTCAGCGCCGTGTTCGTCAAGGGCGCTTCTTCGCGTTTCGAGTGCGAGGACGTTCCCGTCTACGCCGATATGGCGCGGAGCAGCAGGCTATCCATGGTGCGCGGCGAGGACGCGCACGCCTCGGGAAAATTCGTCGCGGGCGGCACGGGCGGCAAATGGTTCCTTTTCGAGAACGTAACGGAAGCAAACTGCATCCACGTCGCTTACGCATCCCCGAACACCAACAGTATGAAGCTGGCTCTCCGGTATCCGGGCGAGACGGATTTTACTCTGGTTGGCAGCATCCCCTTCTCCACCTCCAATTCGTGGTATATGGATTCCTCCTATACCGCATCCTCCCCGATCCTCTGGATCCCGGCTGGCTGCGACGTCATGATCAGCCCGAACGTGGACTGTAATCTTGACTATATGTATCTGACCAACGACGCTCCGGACGCAAAGCCCGGTGCCGGCGTCGTGACAGCGGATCAGATGTCCGATAAGGCCGTGACCGATACCGTTTCCCCCTTCGGTAAGGCGCTTTCCCTTTCCGACGGACAGTCCGTCACCTTCACCGTGCCGGACGGAAAGGAGCGCTATAACGTCATCAGCCTCACGGTATGTACCGACGCGGGCGGGACTTTCACGCTCGCACGGGACGGCAATACCATCGCGGAAGGCGACCTGCCCGTTACGACGCACCGTGCCTACACGGGCACCGGCGTCATTTCTTCGGACTATCACCCGGGTGAGCGGCTGACGCTGACCGTGCATCCCGCGCAGGGGAACGTACTCCTTTCGCACTTGACGGTCAATAAATCCGATCTGCCGCTCGAGCCGCTCGTGATCGACGGGATGCCTGACGGGGGCGAACGTCTGACTGTCTCTCTGAACGGCACGTGGGCCGTATGTGCCGAGCCGTTCGGCACATGGAACGTCCCGAAAACGGTCCCGGACCTTGCTTTCATCAACTCCATGCCGGTGCCGGGGCTGTGGCACAGCGCTGCCTTTGACCTCGGCAGCTACGCCTCGCAGAAGCTGTGGCTGCAGCGCACGGTCAAGCTTGAAGAGGAGCCGACGGGGACCGTCCTGCTTGAGATCGGCTCCGCACAGTACGGCCGCTATATCTACGTCAACGGAAAGTACGCGGGTGAGTACGTTTACAACTATTCCCGTTCTCTGACAGACCTCACAGGGCTTCTCCACAAGGGCGAGAACACGATCACCGTCATGCTCGGCGAGTGGGCGCAGCAGTTCAACGATAAAAGCACCGCCGCTCACGTGCTGAACGACGGCGAGTCCACGACGAACAAGCCCGGCATCACGGACGCCGTCCGTCTCATCTTCACCGGCGCGGCTGACGTTTCCGCCGTCCAGACCGCGCAGGACGTCGATAAGGGTACCGTGACCGTTCAGGCGATCCTCAATAACCGCACGAACCAATCCCTGACCACGGACGTGACGGTCGAGCTATTTGAGATGGGCGTGTTCACCGACGAGACGTTCAGGACCGGCGCATGGAAAAAGGTCGGCGAGCGTGTGCTGAAGAACCGGACCGTACCCGCCGGTAAGTCACTCACGGTCAGGCTCGATGATATTTCCCTTGCAGATTGGTCACGGGAAAAATGCTGGACGCCGGATAATCCATTCCTCTATATGGCGCGTGTCAGCACGGCGGGCGACACATACGAGGTACGCTTCGGTATGCGCACGTTTGAGTTTGACGATCAGGGCAATGCCCGCCTCAACGGTGAGATCATCTGTCTCATGGGCACGAATGTTGCGATCGAACGATTCTTCGACGATCCGCTCTGCCTGAACAATCCGTGGGACGAGGATTGGATCCGCAAGCTGTACAGCGAGTATCGGGATTGCCATTGGTTCTGCTTCCGCACACACCTCGGAAGCGCGAACAGCCTCTGGTTCGACATCGCCGACGAGATGGGCTTCATGATATTCGACGAGTACGCCAACTGGGGCGACAACGACGGCTGCACCGTGCAGAGCATCATGCCGGAGATCCGCGCGTGGATCGACGAGCGGGGACATCATCCCTCAGTCATCTGCTTCGACGCGATGAACGAAGGAAGCGGCACCCTGACCGACCAGTTCATCCCGCTGGGACGCGAGTACGATATCCAGCACCGCCCGTGGGACAACGGCTGGAACCGTCCCTCCGGCGAGCATGATTCCATCGAATGTCACCCCTACGTCATGGGCGGCAGCGGCATCTCCGCGCTTCAGAGCTTTGACAACTCCAAGCCGCTCATCACGACGGCGGATATCGGCTGGACTGCGGAACAGTTCGCGTCTCATCCCTTCATACTCAACGAGCACGGCGAGCTGTGGATCTCCCGCGAGGGACAGGCCATGAGCGGCACCGTCGGCTTCTGGTCATCTCTGCGGGCCAATACCTCGAACGAGGCACGGAACGTCTACTACGCCGACGCTATGGCCGCCGAGCTGGAATGCTTCCGCGCCGGACGCGCCTATACCGGCATCCTGTTCTTCTGCGGTCTCGGCTCGTCTCCCGTGGGCGCCGTTGGCGTCACCTCCGATATCCTTTCTCCCGACGTATCGACGCCGGAGTCGCTGTGCATACGTCCCTACATCAAGGAGCGCCTGTCCGACGCGTTCGCGCCTCTCGGCATATGCCTTGATTACTACACCGAGGATCAGAAGCGCGGCGCGAAGGTCACGCTTCCTGTCGTCCTCATCAACGATACCGGCAGGGACGTGAACGATCTCCCCGTCACGCTGGTCATCCGTAGCGGAGACACCGTGCTGTACGCCGACCGCACTTCGGTATCCGTTCCTGCCCACACGGAAACGGACAAGGGCCTCGGGACGACCGTCTTTGAAACGCAGGTGCCTGCCTACCGTGACCTGTGCGCGGACAAGAAGGAGCTGACCGTCACCGTCTCCTATACGATGGACGGCGAAACGGTCTCGTCCGTCCGCAAGTGGTACGTGCAGTCCGGTGTGTATTCGGACGACCCCGTCTCCGTATACGATTGGCTGGAGGGAGAAACGGATACTCGGTCCCCGGCGGATACCGCCCCCGTGACCGAGCCCGGAACGTCCGCCGCCGATACCGTACCGGCCGAAACGGAGCAGACCTCGGATACGGCGCCCGCCGTAAACGGCTGCTCGTCCGCTCTTGCCTCCGGCGCCATAGCCGCGGTCCTGCTCGCAGCGGCCGCCTGGATCGTCGGGAAGAAAAAACGATAAACCAAAAGCATCCCCCGCGTATCCGCAAAGCGGATACGCGGGGGAATTTTATGTCAGCGTCTTCCGTATTCCTTGCAGAATTCGTCGTACCACAGGCAGCTGTCCACGGGCGTGTTCGGCGGGATGTGGTTGCCGACCGCCATGATGAAGCCGGGACAGTCGCGTCCGATGTCCATGCAGCGCTTGACCTCGCGGCGGATATCATCCTTCGAGCCGAACAGCAGCACGCGCGTGTCCGCGTTGCCGACGAAACCGAGCTTCTGACCGTAATGCTTCGCGATGTACGCCATATCGGTCGTGGGCTCCAGCACGAGCATATTGACGCCGCACGCCGCGATATCGTCGATGAACGCGGTATAGGTGCCGTCGGACGTGTAAATGATTTTTTTCCCTGCCGCCTTGAGGTAGGAAAAATAACGCTCGTAGGCCGGGAAAATGTGCTTTCTGTACCATGACGGCTGCAGGAACGGTCCCTCGGTCCAGACGATATCGTCATGGACCATGACTACCGGCGCCTTGGATTTCGCCAGCGCGCTGAAGAACTGCTCCATCCAGATCGAGTAGCGGTCCATGAATGCCCCGAAGCGGTCCATATCATCCGCCGCGCAGTTGAGCAGCATATCCCAGCCGAGGATCTCGATGAGCCCCGACATGGCGGTGATGTAGGTACCGGTCATGTTCACGGTGTCCGGGCTCCACGCGTTCACGGCGTCGTAGTTCGCGTCGAAATCCGCGATCAGCCTCTCTTCGGCAAACCGCGGCAGCTTCTCCGCCGGATCGAAATCAAAGACCTCGTCCGTGTCGCGGAAGCAGGAGAACATATTGCGGTTCATATCCGCGCCGCCTTCCGCGTACGCCGCGTGACCCATGGAGGAGACGTACGGACCAAGATAGGTGTTGTAAATGAGTGTGTTCCAGTGCATACACATATCCCAGCGGCGCATGAATTCGCGCTGGGCTCCGACGTCGACGGTATCACAGCCGACGACTTTTTTGATCAGCTCGGTGTGACCGAGGACAGAGTATTCCATCCGGTACACGCGGTCTGTCATCTGCATATTGAGTGCGGCAAGGCCGTATTCCCTGTTGGTCATGATGTGATCCTCCTGTCTGCCGTTTATTTTTTATCCGGATTCCGCACGATCTCGCCTTCCGAGTTGCGGTAAAAGCGGGGGACGTAGCTGTCCTTGATACGCAGGATGAAGTTGATAGAGTGGCCGTAGTTTGAGTTGCTGCGCATCGGGACGTCCCATTTCTCGAACACGGCGTGCGACGGGTCCTCGGTCGGAGCGGAGGGATCGCTGTGCCACTGGGCGTCGTGTCCGCAGGCGTAGAACATTTCATTGCCGCCGTACACGAAGGTGTGGCCGTTGCAGAGGAAGATGTCCCCGGCCTTGATCTCCCCCTTCCGGAACATTTTGGAGAAGGTGGTGTTCTTCCCGCGCAGGTCGATGACCTCAAGCACTCTGTTCAGATACCGCATGACCTTTTCCTGATTCGCGAATTCACCGCTCACCGACCCGTAGAAGCGGTATCCCTCCGGCATCGCGCCGATGTCGATCAGCGCCCAGTTGGAGATCAACGCACAGTTTGCACCGTAACCGCCGCTGGCCACCATATTGTCGAAGGACGTCGCCTGCGGGACGTACTTGCTGCTGTTGGAGTAGACCCATTTCTGCCCCTTGGCGATCCCCTCCTGCAGCTGGTCGGCGTAGTACTGACAGCAGCCGAGCAGCGCGGCAACACCGGGCGAAATGCCCTCCTCAAGAATGTCGGCAGCGTATCCGTCGATGAAAACAGCCGGCACCGGCTCCGTTTCCGGCTCGGTTTCGGGCAGCGTTTCGGGGAACGTATCCGGCAGCGTGTCGGGCAGCGTCTCCGCCTGCGTACCCGGTACCGGCTCAGGCGGGGTCTCGGGCCGGGCGCAGCCTGACGCAGAGGCGGATGCGGAAAGCAGCAGGACGGACGTGAGGATGACGATTCCTGTCCTTGATCGTTTCACGGGTGTGTCCTCCTTCACAAGATTTCAGGTCATCGGGACATATACTTTCATTACATTTTCCGGTTTTGTCAACATGAAACTTACATTCTTATACCTTTTGTGCATTTCCGGGGTCATTCGGCGTCTATCAGGATCGTCTTCGCCTGTCCGCCGACGTTCAGGGTCACCTCTGCCTTTTTGAAGATGCCCTTGACCGGGTTTACCTTTACGGTCCGGAAGCCGTCGTCGGAGGTGATGCCGAACAGATAGCGGTACGCGATCTCCACGGGACAGCCGCTCCACGCATGGTTTTTCGTCCCGAGGATGAAGAAATCCTCCCAAACGGTCGTGTTCTCATTGACCGCCAGATTGTAGTAGCGGGACATCATGCGCAGGTACGCGTCCTTCACGTACCCCATTTTGCAGAGTGCCGTCAGGGCGAAGCGTTCCATGTACGGCGTGGAGTTGAACACCTCAAGGAGGATCGTGCGGATCAGCGGGTAACGCTCCTCGGGAACAAGACCGCACATCACGGCCATCGCGTTCGGGCGCTCGTCCACGTGGTCGTCAGACGAATAGTACGCGCCCTTCCAGAAGTTGGCCTCGATGGCCGCGGTCAGCCTGCCGATCCTGTCGCGCAGGAACCCGTCGTACCGGTGATCGTCCGCCGCCTCGGCCATGCGGAGCGCGAATCTGCACGCGGAATAATACAGGCAGTTTTCCAGCACCGGACCGTCGGAATTCCAATGGTGGTCGAACCATCTGACCGTGCCGTTCCTCGGCACCACCAAGCCGTTCCCGGCCATATCCCACAGCATGAGATACTTCACGCACGGCTCCAGCACGAACGGAGGCATCCATTCGTCGTGCGACATATCGTAGTATTCCGCGAGGAGACCGCACTCACTGATGGCGACGAGGCTCTGCGACGGGAACTCGCAGAAGTGGTCGCCGGGTACGTTCCCGACCAGAACGTCCCCCTTGCGGAGCCCGATGAAATCGCTGACGGCCTTCTTCAACAGCAGCCGCGCCCGGTCGTCCAGCACGTAGAAGACCTGCGGCGCCTGCACCGAAACGTCGCCTATCCACTGCCCTCTTTCCCTGTCCGGGCAGTCCATGAAGTTGTTGCGCATACAGACGTACAGCGTCCGGACGCACTTATCTATCAGACGGTCGAACACGGGATCGTCGGTTTTCACCGAGCCGATGATGTCGCAGTCGTACCCCGACTCCCGGCAGGAAAAGTCGGTAAAGGTCACGTTCTCCGGGCAGGTGATCACGACCTTTTCCCCATAGAGATACATGAGCGATTCAAAGCTGTTTTCCCCCTCGCGGCAGATGAACCCGATCCTGTGTCCGTTGTAGCTGTGGAACTCGTCCGTAGGCCCGCCGTTGACGGTGTAACGGTCGGTGCGGATATCCAGCACGTCGCCGCGGTGACAGCCGGACGCGCGGAACGAAAAGGTCGCGGTCATGGCATACGGCAGATCGGCCTCGTAACCTGCCGCGGTCTTTCGGAGGGTCAACCCGATCGGCCCGCCGATGCGGACGGGCGGGATCATGGAGACCATCATGTCTCCCCACACCTTGTTCTCATACTCCGCTGCCGGTACAAGCATACCTTCATCAAAGTCGAACGCCGTGAAATCCCCGACGTCAAGTCCCGCGTCAAAGGCGACGTTGTCACCGCCGTACAGGTAAGACGGATGCGGCGCACCGCTTCTGACGTAAGCCGGATGAGGCGCACAGAGGAACGTACTGTCTGAATACAGACCGATCGCATCACACGCGAAGATGAATCCGCCCTCCGGGCAGCGGGAGTTGTTGCGTCCGCCGTTCCCGTAATACCAGACCAGCGCCGCAAGCTGATTGCGGCCTTTCCGGAGGAAGCGGGAAATATCGATCTCGTCCGCCCAGCCGCAGCCGGGCTTGCTTTCACGGAACACGCCGCCCTCAAATACAGCCATTTCCCCGTTGATCCATAGCCAGTATTTCGTTTCAGAAGCAATATGCGCGACAGCTGTCAGGGGAACGTCATCCAGCGTAAAGCCGCGTCTGAATATCACCTTCTGATCGGGGGTCGTGTTGTCGTCCGTCCAGATCCAGCGTGCCTTTCCGAATTCTGCCTTTTCCATAATTTGATCTCTTTTCTGTTGACAATCAGTTTATTTCGGGTCTATCGGTCTGTCAGGGAAATCCGGCGTTGCGATCTTCATCCAGGTGCCTTCATCGGTGTACTGATAGGTCACGTCCTCCAGCACGCGGCAGTCCATACCGCCCGTGCAAAAGGCAAGTCCCGCCTCAAACGTCAGGATGAACGGATCGCCCGCGAGGTAACGTGTCAGCCAATCGCCGCGGATGAGCAGCTTCATATCGGTGCCGGATGCGTTGATGGAGACAGCTACACGGTGCCGCGGATCCGTCGAGCCCGGAGAGGTCACCCACTCGTCGTTTTTCAGGTCCACGTTGTCATTCAGATACGCCACGGAGATGCCGTTGATGAGGATATGCGGCTCAACGTCGGGGAATTCGGTCGAGCGGCGCGTGTGGAAGTGGTAGGCGACGTCGGCAAAGATTGGTTCATCCGCCGTGACGTACACGTACATGTAATCCCCTTTCGTCTTGGTCCTTGTTACCTGCAGCATACCCGATACGTCGATAAAGCCGACGTTGACGGTGAACTCCGTCACCTCGCCGTCCTCAAATCTGACCTCAACGGAAGCCGTACCCTCCGGGAGCGCGGTCAGGGCGTCAGCGGGAACGGTGACGGTCTTGCCGTCCTGCGTAAAGGGGACCTCCCTGCCGCCGACAAAGACGCCTTTTATCGTCAGGAGATCGTTCAGCTTGAAAACGAACGGCGTACCGGCGGTCGTGCCGATGCAGCGGTCGGCAGACGCCACACCGTGATCGGGCTCGTAAACGTAGGCGTCGGGGTCCTCGCCGAACATGATGGCACGGATGCGGAAGATCTCCTCCTGCGTCACACCGAGGGAGGCAAGGTACGCGGCGCACCGCTCGGCGGTCGTATTTCCGCGGTACGACTTGAGTCCGTTCAGGACGGGCAGAATGTTTCCCCGGGAGCGGGGCGCCTGCGAGGAACAGACGGGAGAGAAGGTCGTGAGCGCGTAGTCGCGGATGATGTCGTCCTCATCCACACCGAGCAGCGCGAGCAGGAGCGCCGCGACCGTACCCGTGCGGTCGGCACCGCCCGCGCAATGGATATAGACAGGGTAATTCGCCGGATCGGCGAACAAACGGAAGGCATCACGATAATAGTCCGCCTGCGAGGCGGCAAAGCACTGTGCGTACGCTGTCAGCGGGATATGGACGTACTGTGCGCCCTTGAAGGTACTGTCGGTCCTTCCGCAGTTCTCCGACTCCCCGCGCAGGTCAAGCTGCGTGCGGATCGGGAGAGTCTCCGTCAGGTACGCCTTGCCCTCTTTGGTCAGTGTCACCGAGGAGGCGCTCCTGCAATCGTCCGGGGAGCTGCCGCGGATGACCATATCGTACAGCACCTGCTTCCCGCCGACGTTGTATCCGCCGAGGTCGCGGCAGTTGTTGTAGATGCCGCCGACGTCGAGGAAGCGGGGGCCGACGTCGAGCGTCCTGAAGCTGCCCTCTGCAGACACGGCATCACCTCCGACCGTGGAGACGCGGACGTAATAGGTCGTGCCGGGCTTGAGGAAGCGTATTTCGTATGTACTTTCGTTCTTCCGCACCTCAGTCACACTTGCATCGGTAAAGTCCGGATGCTCGGAGACCTCTACCTGCCAATGCGCGAAGGACGCGTCTCCTTCGAGCGCCCATGAGATAACCACAGGCTGCGCCTGCAGCTTGACGTGATAGTCAAACGATCCGACGTCGACCTCCGCATGCGACGAAAGGTAATCGCGGACGGCGTCGATACACAGCTGTGCCTCGCCCTCGGGCAGAATGAGCTTCAGAGCGGCTGACGGGACGGGGGCGGTCGGCACCTCTGTCAGTGCTTCGGGCTGCGGCTCGTCCGAAGCGCCGGTCGGCACGTCGCTCGGCGGTTGTTTGGTCGCGGCGGAGGTGTCTGCGGTCGCATCGCTTCCTCCCTTGCACGACAGGAGCAGGCAGAACGCGGCAAACAGAAGTGAGGCGAGGATCAGACGATCCGGGCGGAACGGAGACGGATGCTTCATGGTAACAGACCCTTTCAAAAAAATGGTATTGTCGTGTGATCGCCCGGGTTTACGAAACCCGGAACGACCTTATCCCCTTTACTATACAATTTTAACGCGGATTTGTCAATAGAAATCCCGAATAAAGCGTCATCCTATATTTTACGCTTGCGAAATTCTGATAGCCCGTTGATTTTACGGCGGGATTATGTTAAAATATAGTGTATCGATCGTTTGAAACGGAGGATCTACGTCATGAAAAAAAGCAGGTTGTTCACGCTTATTCTGATGGTATCCACGGCAGCGCTCTGCATCGTCTGTCCGGTCTTGTTGTGCGGGTGCGGCGGGGACGATACGCCCGCAGACACGACGGGCACGTCTCCGAACGATCCCGTCCCGACCGACCCTTTGAGCGATACCGAAGTGCCGACGGAGACCCCGACCGAGCCCGGGACCGACGCTCCGCTCGACGTTGCGGGTCCGGAGACGCGCAACTTCCCGACCGAAGTCACGATCACCGAAAAGGGTGGCAGCGCCTCCGTGACCACTGCGGACGGTCTTTCCTACACCGCCTCGGGATATGAATCGGTAACGGACGGACGGTTTACCTTCCGCGAAGGCTTTACGGCCACTTTTGAGAGGGGCTATTTCTCCGAAGCGTTCACGCGGATGCGGTTTACGTACGTCAGCACGCAGCCTCTGCGGCTGTTCGTCACCTACGTTCAGGACGGGCAGGAAAAGACGGACGATTTTTACGCGGAATCCGGCACACGTCTTTTCTGCTGTCTGATTTCCGACTTCATGAAGGATAAGACCGCGTCCGAGATCATCTCCGTCCGTTTTGACAGCTGCAGCGGGCAGCCGTGTGAATTTGCGCTCTGCGGCCTTGACACGCAGCTTACGACCGTCGACATCGACGGACAGAAGATATACTACATAGATGGGGGCCGCTACCGGCTCGGTCTTTCGTCCAAGTGGGGCTGGACGATCTGTTACCTCTCCGATACGCACTGCGATATCACCAAGGTCACGAATCTCGTGAATATGCATGACTCCGGACGTCTGATCCAGCAATCGTACTACGGCACGCGGACGGCGCAGGGAGATTTCGTCCCGGGCAAGGTCAACAGCGACGTATGGCCTTACAACCCCGTACAGGCCGGTGATCAGGCCAATCACGGCAGCCGTCTCATCGATCTCGTTGTCGGGGACCGTTCCGTGTACGTCAAGGTCCAGCCGATGGATTGGGGACAGACAAACTGGTTCTGCCCGGCCTACATGGAGAACACCTATATCGTCGGCGACGACACCGTGCGCGTGGACAATCGCTACGTCGAGTTCTCCAACTACGAAAATCCCTACGCCTCGCAGGAGCTGCCCGCCTTCTACACCGTGGGATACTTCAACGAGTTCTTCTGGTACGACGGCGACGCCGGCTGGACGGACGGTCCGCTTTCGTCAGAGACCGACCTTGAGATGATCTGGACGCCGACCGAACATACCGGCACCTTCGATTGCCCCGTGAAGATCGGCAACACCGAGACGTGGGGCGCGCTGTACAGCCGGAAGGATGGATACGGCATCGGGATGTTCGTCCCCAACACCGACCAGCTCTCCGCCATGACGTACGAGGCAGCCGATCCTTCCAAGAACCCCAAGGGAGAGCCATGCGCCTACATGAAGGCCGTGCGCGAGATCAAGCTCGTCTCCTACGTGCCGCTTGAATACAGCTACCTTATCACCTGCGGGAGCATCGACGAGATCCGTTCCGTGTTCAAGACGAACAGGAATTTCACGGACAATGCCGGTCTTGACGTCAATTCCGTCAATCGCCGCATCCCCGGCAGCAGCATGGATCCGCGCGATATCGACGGTAGCGTGCCGGAGAATGCCGCGTTCTTCTCGCAGGGCAGCGCCGGCTCGATCGCTTCGTTTGACGAAGCAGAGCAAGCAGTCTGCCTGACCGCACTCAACGTCGACCCGTACGTGCATCTCGTCTTCACGAGCCTTGACGAGCCTGTCATGGCGGAGTACTACAAGGGCATCGAGATCACCTACCGCATCCCGGAAACGGACAGCAGCTGCGCGGGCGGCGGCTTCCAGATATTCCTCGTCTGCGGAGACGACCGCGAGGCGCAGGGCGGCAAGCAGGTCGACGGATCATACGTCACGGACGGCGAATGGCATACTATCTTCGTCGATTTCTCGTCCAAGCCCTTCTGGCGGGGACAAATCAACAAGCTGCGGTACGATTTCTTCAACCGGCAGGAGGAGGGCGACTGTATCTTCATCCGCTCCGTGCGGCTCGTGCCGGCTGACTGATGTACGTTAGTACAAAAAAACACACGGGGCTGCCGCTCAACGCGGCAGCCCCGTGTTTTATCCGGCGGAAATCCCGCCGTACTATATTATTTCTGATCCTTGCCGGGCCAATCGGGAAGCGCGCACGGAAGCGTGATGCCCTGCATATTCTCGTCCGGGAAAGGCGTTCTGTCGTCATTGCGGTATAGGTCGCGTTCTTCCTTGATCCGGAAATCGGGTACCTTCATATTCTCGCCGTGATTCAGGGCGCTCAGCCAGCCGAGGATAGCCGCCGCGGACATGGCCACGCCGCGGTACACGTCAAAGAAGGGCTTGACGTCGTGCAGGAAATAGTCGACCATCGTCTCGACGACAAAGTAATCCGCTCCGCCGTGTCCTGCGTTCTGCGCTTCCTCGACCTTGCGCTTCATCTCCGGATCGTCGAATTCGATCGGAACGCGGGGCGCCTTCTCGGAGTCGGCGGGCTTGGCGTCGTCGGTATAGATCATACGAAGACCGTCGATATGGTCACCGTATTCCAGCGCGGCGATATCGCCGCAGACACGGTAGCGTGTGTAGTCGGAGGCCATTTCGGTGCAGCCGGTGCAGCGCGCCATCATGCCGTTTGTCATCTCACAAAAGATCATGCCTGCGCCGTCATAGTTGTGGCGGAAATCGCGCTGACCGTAAACCAGATCCGAGTGAGCGGCACGCCCGGAGACGTAGCGGGGCTCGGAGCCCGTCATGTACATCACCGGGCCGAGAGAGTGGGTGATGTAGTAGGTGCGGGGACGCCACAGACGCCAATGGCTCGGGTAAGGCGCCAACTGATGCGTCTCCTCGGGGCCGGACGAATGGTTATACTCGCCCTCTGCGTAAAGCAGCGAGCCGAGCTTGCCCGTTCCGATGATCTCGCTCATTTTCATCAGGCCGGGGATGAACGGATAGTTCTCGCCGAGCAGATACTTGCGTCCGGTTCGCTCCACGGCCTCGACCAGCTCCACGCAATCCTTCAGCGTACCGGCTGCGGTACACTCGGATACGACGTCCATGCCGGCCTCCATAGCCTTGATGGCATAGGGCGCGTGCTGGTGGAAGTAGTTGCAGAGGAAAACGGCGTTCATGCCGAGCTCCTTGCCTTTTTCCAGAAATTCTTCAAAAGTACGGAACGCGGGCGTACCGAGCCCCTCGATCCGTTTCGTTTCGTCCGGGTTCTTGTCGCAGACGGCGACGACCTCACAATGCTCGTTCGCCGAGAGAAGATTGTAGTAGTGTCCGCCGCGGCTGGCTCCGAAAACGCCGATCTTTATCTCCGCGTTCTTTTTGCCTGCCGGAATATTTGCCTGTTCCATAGAAGTCTCCCTCCGTTTTTTGATATTGCCTTATGATTATATCACTTTTTCCCGCATAAGTCAATAAGCGGCGGAAAAAGTCCTGCGATCATAATATTCCGCGAACGGATTGACAACCAACCGGAAAAACGGTATAATAAAGACGGATCGGCTATGATCCCGCGTATTTCACGGTCTGCCGCCGCAGACCATAACGGAGGGTAAAATGGAGATCAGACAGTATACGGGACGGGATTTCCCCGCGCTTTTGTCCCTGTGGAACCGTGCGCTGCCGCACGATCCGGTCACACGGGAGATGCTTATGAAGAAGCTGATCATGGACCCGAACTTCAGGTCCGAGGGGCTTCTGATCTGCACGCGTGAGGCTGCGATGATCGGCTTTATCAACGCCGTATGCCGCCGCATCCCGGCGGTGCCCGGTGATGCTTCGTGGGAACATACCGGCTACATCCCGGAGATCGCCGTCTCACCCGGCGCGGATGAAGAAGCGGTCGGCGGGCTTCTGCTCGACGCCGCCGGTGCTTATCTGCGGGATCAAGGCAAAACGCGTGCAACGACCGCTTACCCGCCGCTGTATTTTACGCAGGGCGTGGAGCGTGACGCACATCCCGGACTTGTCCGCGCGTTTCTCTCCCGCGGGTATCACGGTGTGCCGAGCGTGGCGAAGGAGCTTGACCTCGACGCCTACCGTGAGCTGCCCGATATCGAAAACAGACGCCGCAGACTCGCAAAGGAGGGATACGAGGTGGTCACGCTGACCGACGGTTTGGCGGCGGACGTGCTGGATGCCGACGCGCCCTTCTCAAGCGCCAATTGGAGCGAGGAATTCCGCGGCCGTCTGTCCGTCAACATGGACTTCGGCTCTATGCGCGTGGCGGTCAGACACACACCGGACGGGGACCGGGTCGTCGGCGCGTGCATTTTCGGAGACCCGAACAGCGATGCCTGCCGCTTCGGACCGTTCGGAGTCTCCTCCGAGGAGCGCGGCAAGGGGATCGGCAGCGTTCTGCTGGCTGACACGTTGAACGAAATGAAACGCCGCGGCCTTCCCCGCGCGTGGATGCAGTGGGCTGATGAGTCCGGTCCCGCGCACACGGTATACACGCGCGTCGGCTTCCGCATCGTCAAGCGGTACCTGACGTTCTCGGGTTCCCTGTAAGGCTTAAGGCATCACCGCACAATGCACGGCTGACGCCTTGACGGCGCATCTGTACCGTCATCATTGTGCGGTAATGCCTTAAACGATCAATTCAAATACTATCATCAGAGGTACGAGCTAATGAAAAGAAAAACTACCCCCGTCAAGCCCCCCTTTACCGGAGATTTCACCCGCTACTGGCTGCAATGGAGCGGCGGCAACGCGGAGAAGGCACTTCGCCCGGACGGCTCCCTGCCCTTCTGGGATTGGGTGAGTGCCGCCGAGACCGACGTGAACAAGATGCACATCATCTTTTCCTGCCGGGATGAGAACGGACGGAAGATCTCCGGCGTACCTGACCCCGCAAGTCTGGAAAGACGGTGCAAGGTGTGCGCCTATGAGCTGGAGGAATCGCACAAGGCGGGTATCCGGATCATTGCCTATTCCGACGACGTGCAGTTTGAGGCGGCGACCATGGAGCGGATGGGACTTACGCTGGACGATATCGCCTATCTCCGCGACGGTCAGGTCATCATCGACAAGGCGTGGAATCCCCGCGGCTCCTATATCGCCTGCATCAACGCCCCGGCATGGCGGAAGTGGATGCGGCAGAATCTCCGCATTTACGCCGAAGCCGGATACGACGGCTTACAGCTCGATTATCACCCGTATTCCGCGGGAGGCTATTTCTGCACCTGCCGTCATTGTAAAGAGGGCTGGGCTGCCCGCAGTACGGAGAGATTCGGCGGGCTGCGAAAGCCGCCTCACGGGTCGTTCGACTTCACCGAGGAAGTGGACCGTGAATACTATCTCTGGCGCATGGAGTGTCTCAACGATTTCCTGAAATACGTATTCGACGGTGCGCTGGAGGTCAACCCGCGGTTTGAGTCGCTGATGAACGACAACGCGTTCTCGTCCTCCTTTGCTTTTCAGGCGCTGGGCCGCAGCGTCAACGCCGCGACCAGCGAATTCTGGGGGCGGAACTGCGGGTTTGATTCCACGCTGTACCTGAACCAGATCACCGAGGCGTTCGGGTATCGGGAGCTGAACACCATCATCAACGACTGCGGCCAGACCGCGGAGGAATGGCAGTACAAGACCATCCTCGCGGAGAGCTTTTCCACCATCGGCGGTGTGACGCAGCACCGGCCCTTCTACGAAACGGGACGCCGCATCATGCACTTTGCCAAGGAGCATCCATCCGTCTACGCGGACACTTCGTCTCTTGCCAAGGTCGCCGTGCTTTACTCCACGGAAAGCGAAGCGCTGACCGTTCCCACGGGCGTGGCAACGGGGTACAGCCTGACGGGTGAACGCAGCCGTTCAAGAGAAGCCAACCGCCTTCTCCTGTCTGCCGGGATCGTTCACGACTATATCGTGCTTGAGAGAGAATGGGCGCTTGACGCGTTGAAGGAGTACGACGCTTTCGTGATCCCCGCTTATAATTATTTCAACGACGCCGTCTGGCGCCCGATCCTTGAGGCGTTGTCCGCATCCGGTAAACCCGTTATCGTGCTGATGGCGGAAGATACCGAAGCACGGTCGGATTACGCCGTCTCCCATCTCGGAAAGGGCTTCACGATCTGCGCGGCGGCAGACGATACCGAGGCATTGACGTCTGCCCTCGGTGCATTTAACGTCGTGACGAGTCTGAATAACAGAAGGTCCGCGCAGATAACGGCACGCACGGATGGGGACAAGGCATACGTCCACGTCACGCAGATCGGCGGACCCGAGATGCTTGAAGATGCTTCCCAGCAGTTTGCTTTCCGCATCCCGTCGGATATGACCGTCCGGGACGTGGAGGCCTTTGCGCCGTTCCACGACGATCCTTCTCTGCACATCGAATGGAAGGTGCAGGACGGGCTTCTGATCGCTGCCACGGGAGCTTTCGATACCTACGCGGTCGTGGCCGTTGCGTTTGAATGATCGTATCGAAGCCCCTGCCGGTGTTTGCCGGATCCGGACATTCATTATCCCCGATAATTAATGCTTGATAATATGAAAAACTCCCCATGGATGGGGAGTTTTTCTTGGTTTGAGATACGCCGTTCACGTCAGTGTCTTTACGACCACTCGTCCCGGAAGTATCCTCTCGTATCGGCGAAACGCATCCGGCTGTCCACGGCGCTGATGCGGAAATGATCCGCCCGCTCCGGGATCTTGAATTCTGCCTCGGTGACGTCGCTGCCGTCCTCGGACAACACCATCCGCGGAGACTTGCGGCCGCAGTACATGAAGATGCGGTTCACGGGCGAGGTCTTTACGCGGACGGTATTCCCGTCGACCGTCAGGGACAGGATCTCCGGTCCCATCGACGAATAGAAACGCTGCTCCTCAAGCGCGCGGAACACGCTGTCGTAGTTCAGCTCTTCGGCAAGGATAAAGGTGAAGCCGCCGAAGGAATCGTTCCTCGGGCTGTCGAACGGGGCATGGTTGTGGTTGTCGTCGGCCGAATGGCAGGCGATGCGGACACCCTCACGCAGCAGCTCGTCATACAGCTGCCCGTTGTATTCAAGCAGGTTCTCGACCCAGCTCGAGTAGTTGCACATCTCCATCGAGAAGAAGCCCCTGTAGGAGATGACGTCGCGGATATCCTCGTGCGACCAGTACGGATGATTGTAGGCGACGATATATCCGTTCTGCTTTGCCGTTTCAATAGTGCGGTTGATATAGCCGGCTGAATACTGCCTCGGCTCCTGACGTCCGAGCAGGGTCACGCGCTCCTTCTCCTCGGGCGGCGTGTACCGGGCCACGTCGGGATTGTAGTTGATCATGCCGACGTTGTGCGGGTCACGGGCAAACAGATTCATGTGTATCTCCTGCCCGAACTCGTCGTACCTGTTGCCGGGTCTGATGTACATCTCGTAACCGGTCAGCATCAGGAAACCGGGATCTGACAGTGCCGAGTGGTCGCAGGTGCGTTCGTGGTCGGTGATGGCCAGCACGCTGTAGCCGTGTGCCTTGTAGACTTCCTTGAGCTGCTCCGGCGTCAGACGACCGTCGGAAAGCACGGAATGGCAGTGCAGGTTGGCTTTGTATTGGGGTTTGTTTTCTTCGATCAGTACAGTTTTCATATGCAATATCCTTCGGCAGTACAACCGTACATTACGGCTGATACTCCTCAAAGACCTTATAATCGGGTACGAGCGAGATCTCGTCGATATAGAACTCGGTGCCGCACATCCCGTTTTCGTTGAAGTCCCAATACATATAAATGGAGGTGACGTCGTTTCCGTCGAAGCGTCCGCCGCCGCCCGAACGTGCGCCGAAATCGGAGGTCGGGAACGCGAGCCAGCCCTTGAAGTTGATCATAGAGGTTCCCTGCGCCACGCCGAAGCAGCCGTCGTTGCCGTGCGTATACGTTTGCCACTGCGTGCTGCCCTCGGGCAGATAGTAGAACTTCTGGTTATTCTGGTTGTCGACGTCATCCGTCGAGAACAGCGCACCGCTGCCGTCCGTGACGCCGAAGCAGGCCTTGCGGAAGTCGACTCCGGTGAAGTCGACCCATACGCGCAGATACTTCGGCTCATTGTAGCGCGTGACGTATTGGTTTTCGTCGTTGGCGAACAGGTACCACGCGCGGTTGGATACGCCGCCCGTCTTGGTGACTGCCAGCGCGCAGGAGCCGTTATACCCCTTGCCGGGCGCGAGGCGGACCACGGCGTCCTTCATGGGCGTGTTGCCGTCCCATTGACCGGCAAACACGTCACCGGTCGCCTCTCCCTTGTATGCGGGCGTGCCGGAGGAGAGCGTGAGGCTGTCCTGATGCTCAAAGTCGGCAAAGGTCCACTTGTACGTCACGGGATAGGCGGGCTGATACCGCACTTCTACGCGCGCTTCGGTCCTGAACGTGACGCTGATCGGCTCACCCTCGACGCCCCACGCGTTCACGGGCGTGACGGACGCCTCGTAAGTCGTGTCGGGCTTCAGGCCCGAGACCGTATAGGATACCGTTTCGGGGATCGGCTCAAAATAATATTCGGAGAAATACTTGTACGTCCCCGCCGTTTTGCCGTTCTCCGTGATCTTCAGCGTGTAGCTGTAAATGCAGCTGTCGTCAAACGCCTGCGGGACGGTGATCGTGACCTTTTCGGCCGTCACGTTCGACGCGGCGGGAGTGGCCCCCTCGGCAAAGTAAGGCGCGGACGCGTTTTTCTTGCGGGACGAGGTATAGGTAAAGGTCGAACGGTCGGACGGATCCATGATCCAGTAGACCAGCTGCTTTTCCGGATCGTCGGTATTGGAGGGCGTGCGGAAGAAGCTGTCGGTCAGGATGTTATACGGCTGTATGCGGACGCGGTTTTCCGCGTCCACCTCGACGATATAGTACTGTGCGGCATTCTCCTTGCCCTTCGGCAGCGTGCCGTCGGTCATGCCGGTCTCCATCTCAAAGTAGGAAAGCGTGCCGGTGCCCAGCATGGTGAAGCGGTCCTGCCAGATGGACAGCGGATTGTTCATCGGGCCGTGTGAGTCGCCGGAGAAGTCGATGACCTGCGGATACTTGCCGTAGGTATTCTTCAGCACGGTCGAGGATGCCGTGAACCACGTTTTGCTGACGTACACCGTATTCTGCAGATGGTGATGACGGAAGGTGAATATCGGCTTTTCGGGATCGGCCTCGTTGGCCAAGGCCAGCTCGGCCTTCAGCCAATCGACCTGCGCGTTGTAGGTCTGGCCCTGCTCGCTCGGGCTGATGCCGATGAAGTGGAAGCCGTTGATCACGACGTGCTTGTTGACCTCGTCGTCCATATTGGCGCGGTAGACGTCCGGTCCGGCATTCATGTACTCGTGATTGCCCATCACGGTGATGATCTGCGTTTCGTCCTTGGCGTTCTTTTCGATGACAGACTTGAACGCCTTCAGCTCGTCGGCACGGCCCTCGTTGGTCAGATCGCCGACCACGATGACGGCGTCCAGCTTGTCGTAGGTCTGCGCTTCGCTGTACGCGTAGGCAGACCGGAACAGCTTGGCAAGGCGCTGGCCCTCCGTCGAGCCGGCGGTGCTCATGTGGACGTCGGAGCAGACGACAAAGCGGATGACGGGCTCGTAAAGGCTCTCGTCCCACTCCGCGGCGGCTTCGGTCTCGGTCGCGGGCTCCGTGACGACGTCGGTCTCGGGGCGCGTCTCCGCATCCGTAACCGGGGAGGCGGTCTCCGGGTCGGTCGCGGCAGCGGAATCCGTGCCCGGGTCTGTTCCGGTTTCTTCGGGATGATCGGAGGGGTCTTCGCACGAGACCGCGCAAAGACAAATGCTGAACAAGCAGACAACGATCAGGAGATACAGCAGTTTTTTCATGTTCGTAACGCTCCTTTGCAGAGAATCGCCCGGATCCGGGATATTCACATTATATCATGGATCGCATCTTTTTTCAACCGTATAAGACAAAAACATTTGAAAATTCTGATCTTCAAACGGTCTTGACAATATCACACCCGCGTAGTATAATGATGATGCTTTCCTTTGCCCGAATTTTACCGGCCGTATCAGAGTATAAATACCGTGAATCAGAAAGGAAATAATGATGAACACCTGCACATCCGCTCAGGAATCATCCCGTGAAGAAAAGATCAGGAGGTACCGGGAAGTGCTCCGGCGCCGCCCCGTGACAGCCGACGACCTGCTCATCGGCTCGTGGGTATCGTTCTATTCGTTTCTGAAGGACCCCTTTGAATACCAGACGAGACAGCTCGCGGACGCGGGTCTCAACTTCAATATCTTCCCGGGCGGATTCCCGGGCACCGATCCGAAAACCATGCCCGATTGGGACACGATCGAGGCGGAGTACGCCGCCGACAACATGGTATATTTCATGCTGGGCGGTCTCGACGAGCAGGAATATCAGGACGGTGTACGTCTCGCAGCCGGTAAGGCGCACTGCATCGGTTACCACATCGTGGACGAGCCGGGCGGTGACGCGCTGGCGTCGGTCGGGGACGTCGTGCGCAGGTTCCGCGAGGCGGACGGCGAAAGGTACCCGTTCGTCAATCTGCTCCCGAGCTACGCGGGCGAGACATGGCTGGGTGGCACCTACCGGGAGTACGTGCAGCGCTTCGTGGACGCGGCGGGCGCGGAGAACGTCGGCTGGCTGTCCCACGATTTCTACGTTTTCCTTGAGAACGCGAACAGCCTCGGCGTGTTCGCCGACATGGAGGTCATCCGCTCGGTCGCCTATGCAAACGGCAGGCTGAAGACGCACGCCTTCCCGCAGTCCACCAAGTGGACGGGGATGCGGATGCCGAACGCCGACGAGATGCGCTGGAACGTCTACGCCTGCCTTGCCTACGGCTTCAAGGCGCTGAGCTGGTTCAACGTGGTCTGCCCCGGCAGCCGGGACGACGAGGGCGAAGGCTTTTCCCGCAGCCTGATATACCGCGACGGCACTATCATGGACGGGCAGCTCTGGCGTGACTTTACCGCGCTCAACTGGGAGGTCCGCGGCATCGGGCACGCGCTGGCCGGATTGGATACGGTACACGCATGGCACACCGGCGGCAGCCTTGACGGCGTGGAATACCTGCCCGCGGATTGCTTCATACGTCCCGACGGAGACTCCGATCTCGTCGTCAGCCTGATGGAAGCGAAGGACGGCACGCAGCCTTACGTCATGCTGTTCAACAAGTCACACAAGGCGTCCGTCACGCACACCTTCACACTCGATCCGGCCAGCGGCGTGACCGCCGTGGAATATCTCGACCCGCTGACGGGCGAGTACGTCCCCGTTGAGATCACGGACAGCCGCCTGTGCGTGTCCTTCCGTCCCGGCGAGGGCAGGCTGTTCCGGCTGCAGGGGCTGACCTCCGCCGACGTCCTGCACGTCTGACCTGCTGTGTTACTAAAGGCATTACCGCACAATGCACGGCTGACGCCTTGACGGCACATCTGCTTGCATA
>JAKSPU010000003.1 GCA_024404505.1 Clostridia bacterium | reverse complement strand
GTCTGGTATGGTGGCCGAAATGCACACCGGCTTCCAGCAGCTGCTTGATGGTGATAATAGACATTTTCAATGTCCTCCTTCGGTTTTTTCCACCACAGGTACTCGGGGAAGGCCGATTCCTCCGCACGGAGGAACACCGGGTCGCCTGCCGTCCTGTGTGTGTATTATTTGCCGTGCTTTTCGCACAACGCGAGTATTATACCATACACTCCATCATTTTACAAGCGGAAAGTCAAACTTTAACAATTTATTTACAAATGTTAAACGTCTTACGTCACTCTTTCCTGCGGTCCCCGGCTCTCTGACGGCATTCGGACAGCTCTCCCGAAGTCAGCCGGACAAGCACCGCATCCTTGCCGATACATTCAACCCGGCACCACGGGATCCGGTACACTTCCCTGCCGGAAAAAGAAAACAGACCCGTGATCCCCGTTCCGACCGGTATGACGAGTGCGGTGACGGTCGGCTGCCCTCCGCACAGATCGATCTCGAGTTCCGATACACAGCCGAGCCTCGTTCCTCCGCACAGATTGATGACCTCCATGGAGAACAGGACGTCCGTACTCGTGATTTGCATGGCAGATCACCTCCTCGGGGACAGTATATGCGGCCGGATGCCGGAGAGATGAATAAAGAGAGGTGCGCGGCTGCCCACGCACCTCATCGTATCATTTCTTCATTCCCGAATTCCTGCCTCCGGCGGAAACCACGTTGATCAGCGCGATCACAGCCGCTGACGTCAGCGGGAATACGAGGCTCCACCACGGAGCCAGACCGCCGCCGAGCGCGGCGGCAAGGCATCCGACATATACACACACCATGAACAGGCCGCCCGGGAAACCGTATTTCATACGTCCGCGCAGACAAGGATCGGTCAGGCAGACAGCCGTCTGTCCGGCGAACATACAGAGCGCTGCGTAATACCCGAGTGAATTGCCGAACTGCATACCGGTCAGCGAGGCGAATATGGCGATGCACCACGGGACAAGGGCGGCGGCAGCGGAGACGATGATGTCCTTGAAGAACGCGCGGCGGAAGCCTGTCCAATCGGACGCCTGCGGGGTCTTGCGGGACAAGGGCTCGCCCTCGGTACGAAGATCGCGCTCGGAGGGGAAACGCGCCAATACCGTCATGACGGTCAGCGCGGTGTCAACCACGAATCCGGAGCAGAGCATCAGGATCGCCGACGTGAGCGACAGCCCGAAGCAGAGCGGGATGATGAAGGCAGCCGCTCTGATGATCTGGGAGCAGACAGCAAAACGCCGGACGCTGTGCAGCAGATGCCGGTAATGACGGGCGGCGGAAATGGCTTTCCTGACGCCGTGGATACCGCCTCCGTCGTCGGTCGTGCGGCGGACGATGACGTCCGAACGGCGGCGGCAGAGGTCCGTCGCGCAGTTGCCGTCGGGGAGACCGTCGGCATCCGCGTATTCACCGACGATGAATTCGGAAGCTGCGCCGGACCCGGCACCGTAAAGACTCGGAGAAACGGTAAACGATACGTCGGCGGCGGACAGCAGCGCGAGATCACCCGCGTCCGAGGCAAGCACGCCGACCTTTGCGCCCTGCTTCTGACGGGTGCGCAGATAGGAAAGGATGTACGCATTGTCGCATCCCTCAAACGCGCAGACTCCGTCCATAGTTTTTACCACGGCGGGGATACGGGACGAGGTACCGGTCGGCAGGTCAGCCGGACATGATGAAGTAAGTCCGCACTCGGAAAGGCAGCGCGCATCCTCCTCGGAGGACCCGTGCAGGAAGGCTGTCACCCGGATGCCGTCCTCCTCAAGGCTTCTTATGATGCCTGCCGTCTTCCGGCAGGTATGCGGTGTGTAGATCAGCAATCCCTCAAGACAGGTATTTGCTCCGCACACGGATACGAGATACAGGCTGCGGTAACCCGCCAGCTGGGCCTTCCGGGCCTGTGTACGGATATACCCGAGGACAGCCTCGGATATCGGATATTCATCCTCACCGGCGGCTGCTGTCGTACAGCCCGTTACGTCCAGAAAGCGATCTGTCAGGCGGTAGGATACCGTGCGTCCGCTTTTCATTTCGGCGGTGACACTCGTCAGCACCCGGTTGGCCGATCCGGATACGTAGGCTGTCACGGTGTCGGCGCGCAGGCGCAGCGCCTCCGGCTCGAACTGTGAACGGGATATCAGCTCCGCGATCAGTGCCATTCCCTCCTGACCGTGCAGCTGCTCGGTGACGTCGATCGGCTGACCATATTCGGACAGCGCCGTCCGGATCATGAACAGCCCCTCTATGAAGCGGGAGGGCAGTCCCGCATCACAGAATCGCGTGCAATCGTAGGAATCGGTGCCCACGCAGAGCGAGTCAGGATGACAAGCGCCGTCGTGCAGGCCGGCTGTCCCGACGAGCATGATCTCGTCAAGGCTGTCAAGGCTGTCGAGAACGACGGAGGTGCGGATGTCGGCGGTGCTGTCGGCGTCACGGCTGACGGCTGTTTTATGCCGTATCATCGCGCCGATCCAGCCTTCCCGGATGAGCATCGGAGTACGCAGCGTGAGGACGCAGAGGGAAGCGGCTGCCAGCACGATGTCAAGAAGATCGTACCTGCTCCGCAGCGTGAGGATGCCGACCGCTGTCAGCGGGATGACAAGCAGAACGAGAAGGATATTGACGCTGTCGAGCCGCTTTTTCGCGGCTGACGCGGATTCGGGGACTCTCTTTCCGCGGGATGGGCGTATGCTGCCCGTAAGGCCCGCGAGATGCGTATGCTGTCCGACGGCTGTGACCAGCGCGCGTGCCGTCCCTGATTCGACGATACCGCCCGCAAACACCATATTCTCCGGTGAATGCGTATGCCGTGCGCTCGGTACAGGGTGAGCCGACGCGTTTTTGACCAGCCTGACGGCGTGCCGGAGGTTTTCGCGGCTTTCAAGCTCGCGTTCCGTGACCGTAAAGTCAGCGTCTGCGGAGATGAGGCGGCAGTCCGCGGGAACAAGATCACCGGGGAACAGGATCAGCACGTCGCCCCGGACGACAGCGTCCCCACGGACGCGTCTGACGCGCCCGCCGCGGACGACGTGGCAAAGCGGGCGGTCGTATACCGACATGGCAGCGTCGATCTGCTCCGAACGATACAGCATATAGACGGAGAAAGCGGCATACAGCAGCGTAAGTCCCGTGCAGACAAGACCGATCGCGGTCCGCCCGAAGAATACGGCTACTATGCTGAAAGCAAGGAACAGCCACAGTACCGGCTCCCGGCACATCCTGCCGATGCACGTCCGAAGTGACATCGTGCCGGACGAGAACAGTAATCCCTCGCTGCGGGCAAGGCGCTTGGCTGCTTCCTTCGGAGCAAGGCCCTTTTCAATATCCGTTCCCAATGCGGATGCAAGCGATTCGACAGAGGTCAGCGCAGGGTTGATCCTTCCGGGTCTGCGCGATTTCTGCTCGGCGGAAACGGGCATCGTGTCGTTCCCTCCTTTCGTGATGGATTTTTGTATGCTGCGGATCAGGCGGTCGTGACGACGGGCTTCCCGTCAGCGACGGAAAGCTTGACCTGCGTGACACCGCGGCGGTAATCGGCAATGACGGCCTCGGCTACGGGGTCTTCGACATGCCGCTGGATATAGCGCCGCATATTGCGGGCGCCGTACTTCTCGGAGAAGGACTCTGTCGCAACGAGCGCCGCTGCTTTGTCGGTATACGTGAAGGTGATCCCCTTCTCTGTCAATGCCGCGGCCAGCTCGTCGAGCATGATGCGGGCGATGCGGACGAAATCGTCCCTGTCAAGCGGACGGAACGTGATGATCTCGTCCACGCGGTTGATGAATTCGGGGCGCAGGAAGCCCTCGAGGGCCTTCATGGTGGCGGAATCCTCCTCGCCCTCGCCCGAGAACCCGATCTTGGCTGTCCTGTGCTCGGAGCCGGCGTTGGTCGTCATGACGATGATCGTGTTCTCAAAGTTGACCGTTTTACCGTGTGCATCGGTGAGACGTCCGTCGTCGAGGATCTGGAGCAGGATGTTCAGGACGTCGGGATGTGCCTTCTCTATCTCGTCGAACAGGATGACGGAGTACGGCTTTCGGCGGATCTTCTCGGTGAGCTGACCGGCATCGTCGTATCCGACGTATCCGGGAGGCGACCCGATGAGGCGGGAGACGGACTCCTTTTCCATGAATTCGGACATATCCAGACGGATCAGCGTCTCGGGAACGTGGAACAGATCGTCTGCCAGCCGCTTGACCAGCTCGGTCTTGCCGACACCGGTCGGTCCGGCAAAGATGAAGGACACCGGCTTCCTTTTGGCGCTGACGCCGGCACGGCTGCGCTTGACGGCGCGTGCGACGGCGTTGACGGCGCTGTCCTGTCCGATGATATGCTGCTTCAGACGGGACTCCAACTGCTCGACACGCTCAAATTCGTTCTCTGTGATGGTGTCCGCCGGGATACCGGTCCACACCTCGATGACGTGGGCAAGGTCGTCGTTGGTGAGAGAAACGCTGCCGCAGTCCGGCTCGATCTCGGCAAGGCGGCTCGTGAGCCGGAGCTCGTTGGCCTTGATGTCTGCAAGCGCCTCGTATTTTTTCTGCTGGTCGGAATCGTTGACCTGCTTGGTGTCGTTCTCGATCTCCTCACGTTTATCCCTCAGACGAAGCAGCTCGTCGCGTATCTCGCGGGACTCGTTGAGAGAGGCGGAGGACAGCGACAGATAGGAGGCTGCCTCGTCGAGCAGGTCAATGGCCTTGTCGGGCAGATAGCGGTCGGTGATGTACCGCTCGGACAGCACGACGGCGCGCTGCAGCATCGCGTCCGGAATGGTTACGCGGTGGAAGCTCTCGTAGTAGTGCTTGATGCCCTTGAGCATCTCGACGGAATCCGCGATGGACGGCTCCTCGACGATAACGGGCTGGAAGCGGCGTTCAAGGGCCGTATCCTTCTCGATATATTTCCGGTATTCCGTAAGCGTGGTGGCGCCGATGACCTGCACCTCTCCGCGGGAAAGCGCGGGCTTGAGGATATTGGCGGCGTTTACGGAGCCGTCCGCCTGTCCGGAGCCGATGATGTTGTGTACCTCGTCTATGACAAGGATGATATTGCCCTCCTGCTGCACCTCGGACAGAAGGCCGAGGATACGCTGCTCGTACTGTCCGCGGAACTGTGTTCCGGCTACCAGCGCGGTCAGGTCGACAAGGTAGACCTCCTTTTTCTTCAGAACGTAAGGCACGTCTCCCGACGCGATGCGGATAGCCAGCGCCTCGGCGATGGCTGTCTTACCGACGCCGGGTTCACCGATGAGGCAGGGATTGTTCTTCTGACGGCGGCAGAGTATCTGCGTGACGCGCGAAAGCTCCTTGTCACGTCCGACGATGCGGTCGAGCTTGCCCTCGCGGGCGGCGTCCGTCAGACAGCGGCAGTAGGTCGTGAGGTATTTCAGATTCTTGCGTTTGTCGCCCTCCGGTTTGCGGCGGTTTTCGGCACGGCCTTCACGTTTCTGCGGACGTTCGGACTGACCGGACGGCGCGGACTTTTCATCCTGCCCGTCCTTCCCTTCCTGATCGCCTGCCATATCTTTCAGGGACCGCTCAAGCTCCTCAACGAACTTGGGCATATCTACGGCGGGGGCGCCTCCGTCCTCGAGATCGTCCTGATCGGACGGTGCGATCATACCGCCGACGCTGTCCTCCATACTTTCCAGCATTTCGGGCGAGACGCCGATCTTTCCCGCTATATCGTCGAGCATCTGGTTGACCGGCATACCGGCCTCCTTCGCGCATCTGATGCAGAAGCCCTCGGACGTGCGCTGCCCGTTTTCGACCTTCGTTACGAATATCACCGCAACTCTTTTGCGGCATTTTGAACACATGACCATACTTTGTTATTTCTCCCGTGTGTGCGATCGTTGATCTATAAATGGTGAGCAAAAAATGCTCCAAAATATATGATAGCATTTTTTCGCCTGCTTGTCAATACATAACTTATGAACAGATTCAACCAAAATCCGTTCGGTCTTCCCGTGACCGGCGGAAAAGAAAAGGGGCCGCTCTGCGGTCCCTTTCACATTGTTTATACGCCGGCGTATTCCTTATTTTCCTGCTTTTGTGTGCTGCCGTACCGGGTGGTCACGGTGTATTCCTGCACGTTCAGCACGGTCTCGCCGTCGATCTGCAGGGCGGTGGGCTTGTCAAAGACGACGGATACGTCGTGTCCCTGGCGGATAGTGACCATCTCGGTATGCCGGATATGATTTCCCTTGAAGATGGACGGGAAAACGACCAGCGCCTTGAGCTTGGACACGCTCCTCATGATCATGACGGAGACCTTGTGTTCCGGATCAAGCCTTTTCTGCGTGGGCGCGCACATCATGCCGCCGCCGAAGAAGCGGCCCTTCATGCTCGGCGCGAGCCAGACCTTGGTATGCTTCGTGGTGACGCCGTCTACCGTGACCTCCGCGCTGACGCGTTTATAGGCGTACAGGAGGCCTTTGACGGCAATGGTGGTGTAGTTGATGGGCTTATCCGTTTTCGTACGGATACGGTCGCCCTCCTCGCAGCAGTAGCCGTCTATGCCGTAGCCGATACCGTTGATGAAGTAGCGCGTCATGCCGTTGACCGTGATGGTCGGCAGGTCGACGATGTATTGATTGATCAGTACGGGCTCTGTCTCCGGCTCATGCCCGATATCCTTCATGAAATCGTTGCCGGTGCCCGTGCCGAACAGGTAGATATCCCGTCCGGGATCCTTGGAGTCGATATCGTTGATGAAATGATTCAGCGTACCGTCTCCTCCGCAGAGTATGACGGCGGCATCGGCAGGAAGACCGCTTATGTAGGACTTCATGTCGTTGATCTGCGTCACGTCGGCATAGATCAGGGTATGTCCGCTCAGGATGCTGTCGAGTTTGTGGGCGTTTTCGGTCCCGCGGCCGCTGTCGGCCTTCGGGTTGGAGAGGACATAATAGGTTGACATACTTGTTTCCTCCGGGATGGTTATTTCAATACATCTGCTATTTGCCAAAGACTGACCAAAAGGTATATTTTCAAACAAAAACAGACCAAAAGGTACACGAGGCTGTCTGCTCGCCAAACCGGGATTTGTCAATGTCCTTTTTGTTTTATATATCACCATAAAACCATATGACAGATGTGCTTAATGTTTCTCCATCATTTATTTTTTCAAAATACCCTTTTTCATTCAAAGAAGTGATTATTTTTCGTTCAGAAGCAAATGATTTTGGGGTTGAAATTGGAACCCAAGTTTGATCCGACGTATCCCTTTTCCAAAAGTTGTTATAATATTCTTCATCGTAGAAAATAATAATCTGCGAACTCCAAAGATCATTCTCAACAATGCAAGAAACCACCTTGCAAAATGGCAACGATTTTGGCTTTTGCTCCATGATTTCGACTGTTTTTTTCAGCCATGCTTTGCAGAATGTTGTTTTTATTTTGCCACTTGTTTTGGGAGATGAAATAAACGGATCGGACGGAACGTGAAAATGCTCATAGCTTCTTTCGGTATTCTCATACGGAATAATTTTCTCAATATTTATTAACAGTCTTCTCATTTTCCGAAACTGTCCGCGTTCTTTTTTATACTTCATTCTTGCCTCCGCAAATTCTGATTTATCGAGATCATTATAACACAATTTCGTGAACTTTTCAACCGGTTTTGCGCAAAAAAGCCCTCGACTTCCGACTGCTGACGGGTATCGGGGGCATGATAAGTGAAATATCGGCTCCGCCGATGTGAAATAATGCCTTCGGCATTGTGAAATGTCTCGGCTCCGCCTCGACGTGAAATGAAATTTGCCACGTTCGCGTCAGCGAACATTTCACATTTGCGAAGCAAATATTTCACAGCGAAGCTATTTCACTTGCCCGCAGGGCAAATTTCGTTGTAAAAAGCCTCATTTGTCTTGGTAGACAAAAGATGTTTTTTTGTTGGTGCGGGTAACAGGACTTGAACCTGCATTCCGTGAGGAACCGGATCCTAAATCCGGCGCGTCTGCCAATTCCGCCATACCCGCATTGACCACACCTGCATAAACAAAGCTTTTTGAAAGTATATCATTTTTTTGCGTTTTTGTCAATACGAAAGGTGAAAAAAGTCGGCCCTTTGCCGGGACGCCGGATACGGGGACAGACTATATATGACTTATTTGTGAAATTCCGTAAATGGGTTTACAAATCATTTTATTTGTGTTATAATAAATAAGAATGTTTTCCGGCCGACAAGGCCGGACGGAGGATACGTCTTTATGCAGATCATCAGGATGAATCCGGGGGATATTCTGGAATTGAAAAAGCCGCATCCCTGCGGGAACAAAAGATTCAAGGTGATGCGCGTCGGCAGCGAGGTCCGCGTCGTGTGCGAGGCCTGCGGGCGCGATATGGTCATGGAAAGAGTCAGGCTTGAAAAAGCCGTCAGAAAGGTCTTCCCCGCGTCCCCGGCCGACGTGCCGGCTGACGCCGAGTGATAAGACCCGACAGATAAGAAAGGACTGAAATGGAAATGGATCAGAATCAGAACGAAAATATCGTAAAGGATACGGAAACCCCGACCGCAGACACCTTCCTCAATGAAGAGATGCCGAAGCCGAAAACGGGCCGCGCGCGGGACACGCTCTTCAGCCGTGCCGTGTTCGCCGCGCAGGATTGGCTTGCCGAATACGGGTACCTGCTGATCGGTGCGCTCATTCCCGTCGTGCTGATGTATCTTCTGTACCTTGCGAAGGAGATATATCCGTTCGGCGACGGCTGCGTGCTGGTGCTGGACCTCAACGGACAGTATTCCGCTTTCTACCACGGTCTCCGGGACGTGCTGAAGGGCGACGCAAGCCTTCTGTACACGTTCTGCCGGAACATGGGCGGTGAATTCCTCGGTATTTTCGACTACTACGTTGCAAGTCCCTTCGCGTGGCTGATCGCGTTGTTCCCCGAGACGCGGATGCTCGAGGCCCTGCTCGTACTGTTCCTCCTGAAGACGGGTCTGCTCGGCTTCAACATGGGCTTCTACCTCCACAAGATCAGCAAGGGAAACCCCAACCGGCTGGCTGTCGTGATCATCTCCATCCTGTACGCGCTCTGCACCTACGCCGTCGTCCAGCAGCACAACTCCATGTGGATCGACGCGATGCTGTGGCTGCCTATTCTGACCTACGCCATCGAGGAGCTGATCAAGTACGGAAAATTCCGCCTGTACGCCTTCGTGCTGGCGCTGACCCTGTTCTCCAACTTCTACATCGGATACATGGTGTGCATCTACACCGTCGCATACTGCTTCTACTGGTATTTCGCACACAATCAGAACAACGAGAACAACCCCACCGGCGAAAAGAACCACTTTACGCGTTCCGTCGGGCGCGTGATCCTCTGGTCCCTGCTGGCTGCCGGTATGGCATCGCTCGCGATCCTCTCCGCACGCTACTCTCTGGCCTTCGGTAAGGACGAATTCTCGAATCCGAGCTGGGCGGTCGAGCAGCGCTTCGACCTGATCGAGCTGCTGTACAAGCTGCTGCCCTCCTCTTACGATACCGTGCGTCCCGCAGGGCTTCCGTTCATCTACTGCGGCACGCTGACGCTGCTGCTCGTTCCCGCGTTCTTCCTGTGCAAGAAATTCTCCGACCGCGAGAAGATCGCTGCCGGCTGCTTCATCCTGTTCTTCGTCGTCTCCTTCGCCACCTCGACGATCGACCTGATCTGGCACGGCTTCCAGAAGCCCAACTGGCTCAACTACCGCTACTCCTTCATGCTTTGCTTCTTCCTGCTGGTGCTGGCGTACCGCGCGTTCTGTGAGATCAGGTACGTATCCCGGAAGTCGCTGCTGGCAGTCACGGCGGCGTGGGCGCTGATCATCCTCGTCATCCAGAAGATGGGCGACTACCTGACCGAGCAGAACGAGTATATCAAGATCCGTCCCTTTGCCACGATCTGGCTGGCGCTCGGATGCCTCGCCGTCTACTACGTGCTGATCTCCGTACAGGCCTCCGACTTCCGCAGCCGCGAGACCGTCGGCATCATCCTCGCGTTCTTCGTTTGCGTCGAGACCTTCCTCAGCGGACTGAGCGAAATGAACGCGTTTGACAAGGACGTCACCTACTCCAAGTATTCCCGCTACAACGATTTCCTGAAGACCTTCCTGCCGATCTCCGAAACGATACGTGAGAACGACGACGGCTTCTACCGCACCGAAAAGATCTATCACCGCAAGACGAACGATAACTTCTCCCTCAAATTCAAGGGCCTTTCCTGCTCGACGTCCACGCTCAACCGTGACACCATCGACTTCCTCGGCACGATGGGTTATGCCGGTACGTCCCACTGGTCCAAATACTGCGGCGGCAACCCGGTCAGCGACTCCATCATGGGCATCAAGTACCTTGTTTCCGACGATAAGGTGAACGTCGATTATTACGGTAACGCGCTGTACCCGAACGATACGTTCGAGTATGATGAGGACCTGACGCCCGTCAACAATCCCGACGTTTATCTCAATCCCTACGCGCTTTCGCTCGTGTTCGGCGTCAGCGAGGCGTACGACACGTTCGACGTTTACGGGCTGGACGATGACGGAGACAAGGATTGGATCTTCGATACGCCGATGGATCAGCTGAACGCCTTGGTCACGGCGATGCTGGGTGAAGACGAACTGATCGAGATCTTCAAGACCGTTCCCCAGACCGTTGAAACCAAGGACGCCAAGTGCGTCAACTGCGATTACTCCACCATTGCGGGCCATCACAAGTGGGTGATCACCAACACCGCCGACAAGGCGACCGTAACGATCAACTACGAGGTCCCGACCGATAAGGAGTTGTTCGTGTTCTTCCCGTCCGATTACCCGCGTGAGGTCACGCTCAAGGTCAACGGCACCTCCAAGGGCGGCTTCTACGGAAGCTCGGAGTCCAGCTACCGCCGCATTGCTTCCATCGGCAAATCCACGAGCACCTCTCTCACGCTGGAGATGACCATCAAGAATTCCTCCAACAACCTGTATATCAAGCAGTCCGGTGATCTGCATCCCTACGATTCCTACGTGTACTATATCGACTGGGACGTCTTCACCGAGGTATTCCCGCGGCTGCAGGCCATGAATATGCAGATCGACCCCGAATCCACGGACGATCATATCTTCGGTACGGTGACCACGCAGGAAGCCGTCCAGACGATGGCGACCACCATCGCGTGGGACGAGGGCTGGAACGTATTCGTCGACGGTGAAAAGGTCGACATCTTCAAGACCTCCGACGCGCTGATCGCGTTCCATATCGACGGCGCAGGTGAGCATACGATCGAAATGAAGTATATGCCCGCGGTCGTCAGACTCGGCATCATCTGCTCAATCGTTTGTACGGTCGTGTTCATCCTGCTGTGCATCCTGTATCCCCTGCTGAAGAAGATCCCGCTTCTGAAGGTCGTGTTCGCCGTTCCCGGCGAGGATCTGCCTCCCGTTGAGTCCGCAGAGGAGCGCAAGGGCCTTGAACCCGGTGATCTCGGTGAACCCGGAGCGTTCACGGAGCCGGTCGATCACACGGTCCCGTCCAACGCGGACGAGAAGCCGTTCCGCATCCCGCCCAAAAAGCCCGCCTCCGACGGCAAGCCGGCTGACAAGGACTCCGCGGTCAAAAAGCAGAACAGCCGGATAAGCAAGAAAAAGTAAGGTAATGATGCGTCACCGGGCATACCGGTGACGCGGATGAGGAGACGATATGTTCTACTACATCAAAGGCGGCCTGACCGTATCCAATCCCACCATGGCGGTGGTCGAAGCAGGCGGCGTCGGCTATAAGCTGACCGTCAGCGAAACGACTTGGCGTTCCCTGCCCCGCGCCTCTCTTTCCGATCCGAAGGAGGTGCTGCTGTACACCTATTTCTCCGTCCGCGAGGACGGGATCGAGCTGTACGGCTTCGGCAACGAGCGGGAGCTTGCGTCCTTCCGGATGCTTCTTTCGGTCTCCGGCGTAGGTCCGAAGGCCGCCATGGCCATCCTGTCCCAGATGACGCCCGAAAAATTTGCTCTTGCCGTATGCACCGAGGACAAGAAGGCGATTTCCAAGGCACAGGGTGTCGGTCCCAAGACCGCCGCGCGCATCATCCTTGAGCTGCGCGACAAGCTGATGAAGGAAACCAGCATGGACGACGACGATCTTTCAAAGGCGATCACGGATCATACGAACGAGACCGCCGACGCGCCGGCACGCGGCAAGCTGTCCGAGGCGCAGGACGCTCTCATCGTGCTTGGATATTCCCGCGCAGAGGCGCAGAACGCGCTCAAGAACATCGACGTGACCTCCCTCTCGCTTGAGGACATCATCAAGCAGGCCCTGAAGCAGCTGATGAAGAACTGACTCCCGAAAGGAACTGCGTATGAAAAAAAAGGAAAACGAATTTGACACGAATCCGGGTCTTTCGTACGAAGATATGCTGCCGGACGCGGACAGCGGATCCGGGGACGATTATGATTTTGAAAACCGCGTCGTCTCAACGACGTACACGCCCGGGGACGAGGATGCCGAGAATTCCCTGCGTCCGCGCCGCCTGGAGGATTACATCGGTCAGGATAAGGTAAAGGAGAACCTCCGCGTATTCATCGAGTCCGCCAAGCTCCGCAAGGAGTCGCTGGATCACGTCCTTCTCTACGGCCCTCCCGGACTCGGCAAGACCACGCTGTCCAATATCATTGCCGCCGAGATGGGTGTCAATCTGCGCGTGACGTCCGGTCCCGCTATTGAAAAACAGGGCGATCTGGCCGCGCTGCTGACCAATCTCAACGAGGGAGACGTGCTGTTCATCGACGAGATCCACCGTCTGCCCCGCATGGTCGAGGAGATCCTGTATCCCGCGATGGAGGATTTCGCGCTGGATATCATCATCGGCAAGGGACCGGCCGCCCGCAGTATCCGGATCGACCTGCCGCATTTCACCCTGATCGGCGCCACGACGCGTGCCGGTCAGCTGACGACGCCGCTCCGGGACCGCTTCGGCGTCCTGTTCAAGCTGGAGCTGTACACGCCCGAGCAGTTAGCGCAGATCGTCAAAAGAAGCGCGAACATCCTCGGTATCCCGATCTCCGACGACGGCGCTTTTGAGCTCGCGTCGAGGTCAAGAGGCACGCCCCGTATCGCCAATCGTCTGCTCAAGCGCGTGCGCGATTTCGCACAGGTGCAGGGCAAGCGTGAGATCGACGCAGCCTCGGCTTCCTACGCACTTGACCGCCTTGAGATCGACGAGCTCGGCCTTGACAACACCGACCGCAGGCTAATGCAGTCCATCATCAAGTTCTACGGCGGCGGGCCTGTCGGTCTTGACACGCTGGCCGCGACCATCGGTGAGGAGGCTGTGACGATCGAGGACGTATACGAGCCGTATCTGATGCAGATCGGCTTCATCAACCGCACACCCCGCGGACGCTGTGTCACAAGACTCGCTTACGAGCATCTCGGTCTGCGCGCTCCCAAGGGCGCCATCGGAGGCGAAAGCCCCGAGGGACAGATATCCGCCTTTGAGGGCGATGAAGAAAACTGACAAACAGGCACCCGCGCGACGCGGGTGCCTGTTTGAGTTTGTTGTTTGTTTCTTGTCAGTCGCGGTATGCGAATTCCGCCCAGAGCATATTATGATCCGAAAGGCAATCCAGTTTCATGCCGACAGCTGTCATTTTCAGATTTCGGACATCGTAGACAAGGTTGTCGATGGCGTGCCCCGTACCCGGGAAGGTGCGGTAATGGGGATCGGACGCGGATCTTTCCTCGGAAAGCGTGTTGGCGAGAGCGGCACGACCGTTGAACAGCGGAAGGAATTCTTCCTCACGTTCCGTATTGAAGTCGCCGGTCAGGATAAAGGCTTCGTCCCCGGGAATGGCGTCAAGAATGGCGCGAAGCTGCTCAAACTGCGGCTTTCTGGAGGCAGCATTTTCATATGCGAGGTGCGCGGTAAGGAAATGCAGCCTTTTCCCGTTATCCATGCGGAGAACGGCGTGACCGCAGGAGCGCGGCTCCTGACCCGGACGGTTTACCAAAGCAGCGACCTCAAAAGCTTCAAGCGGCAGCGCGGAAAAAACGGCGTTGCCGTAAAGGCCTCCGCTGTACGGCATCGAGGGAATGAATCTTCCCTCCGGCCAGCCGAGCGCCAGCCGGATTCCCTCCACAGAATCAAGATCGCGGCTGCGCTTGGTGTGCATATCCACCTCCTGCACGCCGACGAGTGCCGCACGGACACTTTTCACGGGCTGCATAAGGGCTGCCCAATCAAAGTCCGCTATGGCTCCGTGCTGGATATTATAGGTCGCTGCTCTGAAAACGGTACTCATTTTTCAAATTCCCTTCGGGAGAGCGGAAGCCGGGACGGCTCCGCTCTCATTTTGATTTTCAGACTCTCCGTCTGTCAGCCTCTCATATCGCGGTCGATGAGATCGAAGGTCACGCCGCCCTGATGAGGCAGGCTGTTCTTGAAGGACTTGGGGTTCTTGTCATAGTACTTGACATACACGGTATCCTGCTGGATCGTTCCCTTCATATCGGTCACGGAGATGCCGGCGTTGTCGCCGCCCTCGGTGCTGAACGTGATGCGGATCTCGACGTCGTCGAAGTACAGCTGGTTGAACAGTACGTAGCGGTACGGGGTCGTCGTGTTTGTCAACTCGTAGACGGTCTCGGCCGCGGGGATCTCACAGCCGTGGTTATAGACGGAAATATGAGCGTATGCCTTGCCCTCGCCGCTGTAGGCTGCCTTGAAGGTAAGCTCCATGACGTCTGCGTTCTTGATGAACTTGACGCAATCGGAAAGTTTGCCGGTGGAGTAGGTGTACGCGTCACCCTCGACGGGCGTGCGGATCGCGGCGATGTCGAAGACGTTGACATGTGCGTGGAACGGTACGACGTAAACGGTGCCCTCCCACTTGCCGTCGGCGGTCAGGGACTTCAGAAGGCCCTCGGTCTCACTGTCGGCGCCGGCGCCGATCTGGACGATGTTGTAGGTCTTGCCGTTCTGCGTGACGCCGTGGGCGTCCGTGGTGCCGTGCGTGTAACCGGGACGCGGCTGATTCAGCTCGCCCAGCTTCTTGACGGCAGCTTCCTCGGCCTTGGCCTGATTGTCGTTGAAGGTGATGAAGTGGACCATACGCAGACCGTGCGACCACAGCCAATACAGCTGTTGATAGGCGGTGCCGCTGCTCTCGGAGGTAGCGCTGTATTCACCGAGCGTGATGGACCACTGACCCGCGCGGTTGGCTACGTTGAAGAAGTTGGTCTTGCCGTTGTAGAAGGTGCCGTAACGTGTGCCGCCGTAGGCGGTGCCGCAGGTGGTGACGATGTCGATGGGGGAGATACGGGTATCGGCTTCACCGAGGAAGCCGGCAACGGCATCGCCCTCGGGGATGCTGTGCGCGGAGATGGATTCGGGCGGGAAGCCGGCGATCAGGGCCTCACGGTAAGCCTCCATGATGCGCTTGCTGACGATATAGCGGTTATACATGATCCACTGCGTGAAGTAATCACCGCTGTATTTATCCCAGTCGCCGCGGCCGAGCTTGCGGGGCGGGTCGATCTCGTACTCGTCGGTGAATTCGGTGCCGAACTGCTCGTTGATATGTTCGACGGTGCCGTACAGATCCATCATGTAGATCTGGAAGCCGCGGATCATGCGGACGTTGTAGTCGCCGACGGTGCCGGCAACGTCGATCTCATGCTCGTGCACGGGAGACACACCGACGAGGTTCTCGGGATGACCGTTCTCACCCCGGAAGGCGGACACGGTGCCGCGCAGGAAGGAGCGCAGCGGGAAGATACGCAGCTTGGCCAGCTCAAGGATACCGTCCGCGTAGGTGCCGATATTGAAGGAGGAGCCGAGCTCAAGGTAGTCGGTATACTCACCGGTGTTGCCGATGGAGACGTACAGGTGCGTGCCTGTATCCTCGTCGATGTAGTCACGCAGATTGTTGGTGCCGCTGATCTTGTTCCAGCGGTGCGTGAAGCACGGCTCAAGGAAGACGTGGCCGTCGTTGAGCATATTCACGTACTGCTTGATGGAGCTGAAGGTGTAGTCATCGTACTTGGCGTTCTCGAACACGGCGTCGATCGCGGCAACGGTTCTGGAGCTGTTCAGCTTGTTCATGACGCCGTTGGAAAGGTCGCAGCGGATGTGCTGGAAGGAGCCGGTGCAGACGTAATCGTCACTCTCGTGCCAATAGTAGGCGGTGTAGAAGACGTTCTCGCGGAAGCCGACGTCCATCATGTTGTCCTTTCTGCCGTCGTTGTAGCTGACGGTCATGAAGGAGCGGTTGAGCGCGTCCTCGGTCTCGGACAGGGTGATGATGTATTTTTCGCCCATGTTGGCGGAGGCGCTGACGCCCTTTGCGTTGTCGGGCAGCGTGATGCCGGCGTTGACGAAGTCACCCTTGCCGGGATGGCCCTCGTACACGGCGTGTACTGCCGGGAAGAACAGGATCACGCTGTCTGCCGTGCCGTCAACGGAGAAGCGGACGGAAGCGGACATCTCACCGTAGCCTTCCTCCCCTGCGCCCTTGGCGAAGGAGCAGTTGAGCTTATCCTTGGAAATGACGGAACCGTCAGAGAGGTCGATCAGGATCATGTCGACCATGCCGTTTGCATCGGGCTTCTGGGACATGACCAACAGGACCTCATCCGTTCTCGAAGCGTCGAAGCGTCCCGTCAGGATGGTGAAGGGACCTTCGACCACGTCACGCAGAACGATGTCCATGCGGAGTGAGCCGAAGATGTCGAAGACGCGGACGTCGCCGTCAGTTCCCTCGTACTTTACAAACGGGCAGGCTGCGATCAGAGTCTCGTTTCCGACCTTGGCCGCCCCGACCTGCACGCCTCCTGTCACGGAGGAATCAAACGCGAGGAACTGCGCGGTCACGGTCTGCTGCTCGTTCATCACACGGACGACGGTATGGTTGGCACCGACCGTGTCGCTGCCGTTCCAGCGTCCCTCACCCGCCACGATGCGGGGACCGTTGCTCACACCTTCGACGTTGCCGAGCTGCGAGTAGTACACGCTGGACTGTACGCCGAGGTTGAGATCAGGGGCGGTGTAGAACTGCGTATTCGTGGAGCCGTTGGAGATGACGGACGGCAGATCTATGAAAGCGTTCACGATCTCGGTCTCGTCGGCGCCCGTCATGCGGAGGTACAGACCCTCCAGCGTATACATATCGTCATAGGCGTCGATGTCCGTCTTGCCGAAATAGAACACGGCCAGCTTATGATCGTAGTCGATGACGAAGCATTTGAGCGCGTTGGCAGCCTCGTTTACGGTCATATCGCCGCTGACGTCTACGGTCTTGCCGAACGCGGATGCGATCTCGCTCACATCGACGTAAAGAAGGCCGTCATTCTTGTAGGCCATGCCTTCGTTGCAGTCAATGGCCTTGTCGTTGCGATAAAGTGTGGAAGCACCCGCGGCGACCACCACGCAGTCGGTGTTCTTCAGCATCTCGGGGATGCGGGCTTCCGTCAGGTATTTCGCATAGTCGGGCGTATCCTTTGCCGGGAAGCTGACCGCGTAGATCGAGGGCGGGAGCGTCTCGGCTTCGGTGTCGGCCTCGGTGGGCTGATCGGATTCTACTGTCTCGATGACGCCGGGCAGGGTCTCCGATTCTGCCGGGTCGTCTCCTTCGTTATGACAGGAGAACAGGACGGCAGCAGTCAGAAGAACTGCCACAGCCAGAAGAAATAACTTGAAGCTGCGCTTTTTCATGATTGTTTCCTTTCCGGTATATGAATTGGATGTGCGGACAGAGTATATGCGGGATCAATAGGTCAGACGGGAAAGATAGGCTTCGGTATCGAACGGCTCGAGCAGGGTATCCGCTTTGAGATACAGCGGGTGGTGCGGGTGTCCCGCTTTGGAAACGGGTCCCGCGTGGTACCAGACGGCGCCCCGCTCCCGTCCGACATTCAGCATATCCCGGATGCAGGCGGGCAGATAGGCCCGCTTCTCGATGATGGCGCCCCACGCAGCCCACACGGCGGGCTTTTCCCCGCACAGGGAAAGAAGGTGGCCGAACGCTTTCAGGTTCTCCCCGTGCATCCACGGATTCATCTCCTTCTCCATATCGTCGGGGCGGGTAGCACGCTGCGCGTACACGTTGAACATGAGGAAGCTGTCGTAACCGTTATGCAGCGCGATCCGCTGGGCGGATTGCAGCGTCGGGTCAAGGTGATCCGGCTCGGCGGTGGACGGGTTGATGCCCACACAGATCAGCGGGTGCTTCCCTTTTGTGCCGAGTATGTACCGGTATTCGTCGTAGACGGGCGGAACGTACAGCCATTTGTCCACGTCGTAGCCGGTCTGCGGTCCGGAGGACAGTGTCAGCGCTTCCTCAAAGGGCAGGACCTCGATACCGGCGGTATTCTGCTTGGGTATGTGCATCGGGCTGTCTCCTTTCGGCAGGTAGAACTGTCATCCTTGCGTCAGTATGCTTTTCAGATCATCGGCGCTTCCGGACGTGATATGGAACAGGCGGAGGCCGTCCCGCTCGCCGATCAGCTTTGCGTAAACCGTGCCCGCGGGCACCGTGATGCAGACCGTCGTGTTCGGCGTCAGCTCGCCGTCACTGATCGGCGGCTTGAAGCTGAGCAGCATTTGCTTTTCGGACAGGGCCCGCAGCTCGGCCGTGAAGCCGTGAGCGGACATATGCTTGCCGTCGATCGGACAGCATTCAAGGATGGCGGGCGGGTCGATCACCCGGAAGTGCTGGGTTTCGTCCGGCATCTGCAGGTCGTCAAGCGCGCGGACCTCATAAACGGGGATCGGGCTGCTGACGCCCTTGGGCATGATCTCGATGATCTTTCCGACGGAAAGCGAGGTACCGAGCGCCTGCCTGACCGTGTCGGAGATCAGTATCTGTCCTCCGACCGTGTAGGTTTCTATGCGGGAAGCAAGATTCACGTTGCGGCCTATGATATCGTACTTCGTTTTCTGCGTGGAGCCGATATTGCCGAGGACGACCTCTCCGCTGTGGATGCCGATGCCCATCTCGATGGACGGATACCCATGCTCGCGGTTGAAGCCGTTGACGTTTTCCATATCCCGCTGCATACTGATCGCGCAGGCGACGGCGTCATAGTTGCGCGTGCTTCTTTCAAGCGGCGCACCGAAGACGCATACGATCGCGTCACCGATGAATTCAAGGATCGTGCCCTTGTGGGCAAATATGATCTCTATCATGCGCTCAAGGTAGTGGTTGAGCATGGAGATCAGGTCGGCGGGCAGCATTTTCTCGGAAAGAGCGGTGAATCCGCGCAGGTCCGTGAACATGATGGTCACATCCTGCTTCTTGCCTCCTATATCAAGGCCGTCACGCGTTTCCAGAATGGTGGACACGATCTCGTCCGAGAGGTAGCGCCCGAAGGTCTTCTTGATGAATTGATTGCGCTTTTCCAGCTCCGCGTTGAGGGCGCGGATCTTCTCCATGGCTTTGACCGCGTCACGCAGCTCGTTCAGCTCCGTGATATCGTTGATGACCACGGTAAGTCCTACGGTCGTCTGCTCGTCCGTCAGGTAGGAGGTGCTCATGAAGAGCTGTCTCACGCCGCCCGGCACACGGTAATTGACGATCTCGTTGTGTGCTTCGGCGTTCTGGTAGATCGCGGCTAAGATCGCCTCGCAGAACTCGTCGTTCCCCTCGCCGTCGAAGAAAACGTTGACGACGGTCTGACCGATCACGGTCCCGTCGCGCTGCAGGATCTTCATGGCCGAGGGATTCATGGAGGTGATATGCCCGGTCCTGTCTACGGTGAACACACCCTCCCGCATATTGCGGATGATGGACTCGTTGAAAATATGGTCGTTCTGATTCATCGGCTTCACGCTTTCTCACAGCCCGCCAAACGGTCATAGTAACCGTTTGCCTTCAGCCACGCGACGGATTTCTGCACCCGCGCGAGTCCGGTGACCTCGAGCGTGAAATCCACGGAGCCCCCCCGCGGATCGAGTGAGGCAAAGAACTGATCCCACTCGACGGTTCCGTCACCGATCGCGATATGATCGTCGTACATCCCTCCGTTATCACTCAGATGGAAGTGCGACAGCCACGGAGAGAGCGCCCTGTTCCATTCCGTCTGGGACGTGCGGGAGAGATTGGCGTGTCCGGCGTCAAGGCAGGCACGGATGCGCGGATGTCCTCCGGCGGCCTTCAGCATTCCGACGAGGATATCCGGCGTGATGTCGAGCAGATTCTCCAAACAAAAAACGACCGAAAAGCGCTCGGCCAGACGAGTCAGCATTTCGGCGCTGTTTTCACTCCATATCTGATACAGCATATCTCCCGGCGGCATGAGCGGGAAGAAGCACGAATGCAGCACGATCTTCTCCACGCCGAGCTCAGCGGCACATTCGCAGCAGCGGACGATGCGCTTTTCCGTAACGGCCTGTATCTCCGGATCGCCTCCGGAAAAATTCAGGTCGGCGAACGGACCGTGCAATGCTCTGACCGGTGCGTTTCTGAACTTCCCGATCAGCCTCCGGCAGACGTCGGTATCCTCAAGGACCGGGCAGAACATGAAATCCGTCAATTCAAATCCGAGTCCGGCGGCTGCGGCGTATTCCGCCGCAGCCGCATATTCGGATGGCTTGGGTTGAAAGAGGATCATGTTGCAGATCAGAAGTTATAGTGAGAGTAGAAGGCCATGCTGGGCTCGATGGCGCTGTATTCCATGATCGAATCGTAGTAGGCGGCATACTGGATGAAGTCCTCGCCGCCGACATACATACCCATGGAATCTCTCTCGGACGCAACGAACTCGGAAATGGAACCGAGGGTCTCCAGATACTTCTGCGTGGTGGCTCTCAGCTTGGCGGACATATTCGCCATGATCTTGACGGCATCCTCGGGATAAGCGGTCAGGAAGGACTTCAGCTTCCCGTTGGCAACGGTGTCGACGGTCAGGTCGGTCTTGGCGATGACGGTCGCGGTGCGTCTCTCCTCCTCGATCACGGCCATCTCACCGAAGATATCACCCTTCTTCAGAACGGCCAGCTCAGCCTGATCGGCCTTGCCGTAATCGGCAACGACGGAAGCCTCGCCCTCGAGGATACGGAACATCGTGGTGCCGATATCGCCCTGCTCGAAGATGACCTCGCCGGCTGCGTACTTGGTTTTGGGCTGCTTTTCCTTGCCGGAAATACCGAGGAACTTGAGCGCGGAGGTGATAGCGCCCTTCAGGCCGGTGACGGACTTGGTGTTCAGATTGTCGTTCTCCTCAACGAAGCAGCTGATGGTACGGGCGGCCTTATCGAGGTCCTTGTTGGTGCTGCGAAGACGCTCACAGAGATTCTTCATGAGGGCGATGACATCCGTCGTGTTCCCGGCGACAAAGGAACCGAAGTCCTCTGCGGGGATCTCGATCACTTCGGTATCCTGCAGAGCAACGACGTCGGCACTTCTCTTTTCGTTATCGATGACGCCCATCTCACCGATGAACTTGCCCTTGCCGAGCATGGAGATCATGGTACGGCCCTTCTTGGGAAGGTCGGAATACACGCCGACGATACCGGACTTGATCAGGTACATACCGTTGGACTCATCGCCCTTACGGATGATCATGTCATTTTTCTTGAATGTAATATTTTTCATTGTTTTCTCCTTTTCACATATAAGTGATTTTAATTATGTATTATTATAGCATAAACCTACAGGAATTACAAGACGTTCCTTAAAGGAAATTTCACTTTTTTCGCCTCAGAAGGATATGGTCAGCTGGTCGGTTTCGTCAAGGTTGTCCAGCACGCCGTTCTGGCGCAGGATCTCGATGACGGCGCCGGTCAGTTTGGCGCGGGTCTTGAGGTCGTCAACCGAGAAGAACGGCTTCTCGTCGCGGGCCTTCTTGATGCTCGCCGCGGCGTTGTCTCCGAGTCCCGGAAGCGCCGAGAAGGGCATCCGGATCTTGCCGTTCTCGGGAAGGTACTCGACGTCGCTGGATCTTTCGATGTCCACGGGAAGGAAGCCGATTTTCCGCGCCATAGCCTCGTTGATCAGCTGAAGCACGGGAAGCGCCTGCTGCTCCTTGGGGAGCGCGTCGTTGCCGCGCTTCTCAACGTCGAGGATGTAATCCTGAACGGCCTTTTTGCCCTTCATGACCAGCTCGGCGTCAAAGCCCTGCGGCTGGACGGTGAACATGGCACAGTAAAAGGCGAGCGGGATATGCACCTTGTACCAGCCGAGGCGGATCGCGGACATATCGTAGGCGGCCGCGTGTGCCTTCGGGAACATATACTTGATCTTTTTGCAGGAGCCGATGTACCAATCCGGGACGTTCGCCGCGCGCATCTCCGCCTCAAATTCAGGTGTAAGTCCCTTGCCCTTGCGGACCATTTCCATGATCTTGAAAGCGTGGCTCTTTTCGACACCGTACTTGATGAGAGCGAGCATGATGGAGTCACGGGTGCCGATGACGGTGGAGATCGTGCAGGTGCCGTCTTTGATCAGGTCCTGCGCGTTTCCGGTCCAGACGTCGGTGCCGTGGGAAAGACCGGAGACCTGCAAAAGGTCCGCAAAGGACTGCGGCTTGGATTCCTGCAGCATCTTGATGACGAATTTGGTGCCCAGCTCCGGCAGACCGAGCGTACCGAGCGGGATTCCGGCGATGTCGTCGGGCGAGATGCCGAGCGGCTTGGTGGAAAGGAACAGGTCGTAAATGGAACGGTCGTTCATGGGGACGTCCATGACCGAGGTGCCGGAATACTTCTCGAGGTACTTATACTTCGTCGGCATATCGTGTCCCAGCTCGTCCAGCTTGAGCAGCGTGTCGTGCAGGTACTCAAACGTGAAGTGCGTGGTGACGATATCCGAATCGGGGTCGTCCGCCGGGTGCTGTACCGGGCAGAAGTCGAACACGGAATACTCCTTCGGCACGACGACGATGCCGCCGGGATGCTGTCCCGTGGTGCGCTTGACGCCGACGCAGCCGGCGGTCAGACGGTTGACCTCCGCGCGGTTGAGGCTGATGCCCTTACCTTCGAGATACTTCATGACGAAGCCGTACGCGGTCTTGTCGGCCAGAGCGCCGATGGTGCCTGCACGGAACACGTTCTCCGCGCCGAATAGCTGCTCGGTATACTTATGCACCTTGCCCTGCACCTCTCCGGAGAAGTTCAGGTCTATATCGGGTGATTTATCACCGTAGAAGCCGAGGAACGTCTCAAACGGGATATCGTGTCCGTCGTAATTGAGCTTATGGCCGCAGCGCGGACAGTCCTTATCGGGCAGATCGAAGCCGGAGCCGATGCCTTCGGGGACGTCGAAGTCGCTGTACTGACATTTCGGACACCAATAGTGCGGCGGGAGCGGGCAGACCTCGGAAATACCGGCCATGGAAGCGACGATGGACGATCCGACAGAGCCGCGGGAGCCGACGAGGTAGCCCTGACTCTCGGAGTAGCTGACCAGCTTCTGCGCGATCATGTACAGCACGGCAAAGCCGTTCTTGATGATGGAGGACAGCTCCTTCTCAAGACGCGCCTGCACGATCGGGGGCAGCGGGTCGCCGTACCGCTTTTTGGCGTTCTCGTAGCAGATACGGGTCAGGTCCTCCTCCGCGCCGTCCATGTGCGGCGTGAAGGTGCCTCGCGGGAACGGCTTGACGTCGTACTCGATGCAGTCGGCGATATAGTTGGTGTTGGTGACGACGACCTCGTACGCCTTTTCTTCGCCGAGATAGGCGAATTCCTCCAGCATCTCCTCGGTCGTGCGGTAGTAGATGCCGACGTCCTTGTCGGCGTCCTTGTACTTCTGACCGGACAAAAGGATCTTGCGGTAGATCTCGTCCTCCGGATTCATGAAATGCACGTCGCAGGTGGCGACGACGGGCTTGCCGTACTTTTCACCGAGTGCGACCACGCGGCGGTTGAGGTCACGGAGGTCCTCGTCGTCCTTGGCTTTGCCCTCCGCGATAAGGAAGCGGTTGTTGCAGATCGGCTGGATCTCAAGGTAGTCGTAGAATTCCACGATGCTTTCGATCTCGGCGTCCGGCTTGTTGTCAAGGATCGCCCGGAACAGCTCGCCCGCCTCGCAGGCGGAGCCGATGATCAGGCCCTCGCGGTACTTTTCCAACTCCGTCTTGGGGATGCGCGGATTCTTCTTATAGTATTTGAGGTAGCTGTCCGAAATCAGCTTGTAGAGATTCTTCTGGCCGGTCTTGTTCTTGATCAGGATGATCTGATGGTAGGTCCGGAGCTTGGTCGGATCGGTCTTCTCGGCCATGTCCGAAACGAGCTTGTCGTAGGTGCGTATATCCGACTCGTCCAGATCCCGCAGCATACAGAAGTAGATACGGGCCAGCATCTCGGCGTCGTCAGACGCGCGGTGATGGTTGAAGTCTCCGAGGCCGTAATGGTTGGCGACGGTGTCGAGCTTGTGGTTCTTCAGCGTCGGGACAAGGTATCGTGCAAGCGCCAGCGTATCGAGATACGGGTTTGCGAATTCACGTCCGTTGCGGACGCACGCGGCACGCAGAAATCCGGTATCGAAATCGGCGTTGTGGGCGATGAGGATCATGTCGCCGCCGTCCTCACGTTTGCCGACGAAATCGAAGAACGCTTCGAGCGCGGTCAGCTCGTCCGGCGCTCCGGCGACCATGCTGTCGTCAATGCCGGTCAGCTTGGTGATCTCAGGCGGGATCGGCCCCTCCGGGTCCACGAAGGTATCGAACGAGCCGAGGACCTCGCCGTCCTTGATCCTGACGGCGCCGATCTCGATGATGCGGCAGTTCTGCGCGGAAAGGCCGGTCGTCTCAAGGTCAAAGACGACCGCTTCTCCCCGCATGGAGCCGGGACAGGAGCCGTACATGGCGCTGGCGGTATTGTTGACGAAATACGCCTCCATGCCCCATATGACCTTCTGACCGGTATTTTCATGAGCCACCATGGCGTCCATGAAGCCCTGCACGTTGCCGTGGTCGGTGATCGTGACGGCGGGATGTCCCCACTTCTGAGCCTGCGTGACGGCGTCGGCGGGCTGGATCAGCGCGTCCTGCGCGGACATCTGCGTGTGGAGATGCAGCTCGACGCGCTTGACCGGTGCGTTGTCCACGCGGCCTTTTTTCTTGATCGACGCTATGGCGCTGTGGTAGAAGATGAGGTCGGGTCCCTCCGTGCGGTCGCGGCGGACCTCATGACGGCAGTACCCGCGCACGGCAAGCACCTGACCGTCCTTGACGACCTTTTCCAGCTCGGCGGCGTCCTCGGGGACCATACCGAACGACTTGCACTCGATGGATGCGGCGTTATCCGTCAGGTAGTAGGTGATATTGAATTTATCGCCGGTGCGGTTGGCCTCTTTGGTGAATCCGAAGACCTGACCAAGAACGACGATGTTCCGCTGGGGCTTGTCGATCGCGGCGAGCGGCGTGGGAATGATATCGAACTCGCCTCCGATGGCGAACGTCGGGGCGGAGTAATCAAAGGTCATAAAGCCGATGCGGCATACGCCCTCTCCGACCGGGATGACCTTAGCCATATCCGAAACGGGTTTTTCTTTTTTCTCTTCGGCTTTATGATCTTCAGCAGGCTTGTCCGCGGATTTGTCTTCAGCGTTCTCCGCGGCGGGCGGGTCCGGCAGCGGTCCGTACAGCGTCTGAACGCGGGGCAGGATCGCCTCTGGCGTCTTGGGAGCCTGTCCGGCGGCCGGAGCGCCCTGCGTCTGACGCGGGCGGCTGTCGTATTCGCGGCTGGCACGCATGATCTGCTGATCGTAGGTGTTCAGCAGCTCCTTCATGCGCGGCGTCATCTCGTCCGGTACGTCCTGATAGGATACGACCTGCACCTGAAGATCCAGCCCGAACTCGCTTCTCAGGATAGCGGACATGACCTGCGGTGTCCTCGCGTCGATCAGCAGATCGACGCTGTACGGGATCTCAACGGTCAGGCTGTTCCCTTCCAGATTATAGCGGTACGTATTGAAGAAGCCGCGCGCCACGATGCCGACGCGTTCCGTCTCCTTGAGCAGCTCAGGGATATAGGCCTCCGTGAACAGCTCACGATCGTAGTGGGGCAGCAGCTTGACGTAGTTCAGCTCGTACGCCTTACAGATCCCGTCCTCGATTTTGTACAACGTCTCCTTGGGGATGAGCGTCGGGAAATGTGCCTCGATCTGCAGCATACGGTTCGCGACGTCGGCACTACGTCTGAGATCGGTCGCGGACATCAGGATCTTGTAAATCTCGACGTCCGGCGTGTATTTGCTCAATATTTCGGGAAGCGTTTTCATGGGATTATCCGAGTCCTTCCGATTCCTTGGCAGGGCGTCTGACGGTCCCGGGGTATATGAAAAACCGGGATCAGGCGTTCATATCTGCCTTCATTTTCTTCAATCTTTCAATCAGTACGGGTATCACGTTTTGTTCGGGGATCTTGCAGATCGGCTCACCGTGGGCAAATAAGAGTGCTTCCCCCTTGCCGCCCGCGATACCGATGTCGCATTCCCGCGCTTCACCGGGTCCGTTGACCACGCAGCCCATCAGCGCGACCTTGACGGGCAGGTCACCGAGTCCTTCGGCCCTGACTGCCTGCTCGAACTGCCCGGACAGGCTGATGAGATCGATCTTGGTACGTCCACAGGTCGGGCAGGAGACGATCTGAAGACCGCTCTGTCCTTCGACGCCGAGGGCGTTGAGGATCTTATGCGCCGCCTCGACCTCTCTGTCGGGGTCGGCGGTCAGCGATACGCGGAATGTGTCTCCGATTCCGTCACAGAGCAGCGACCCGATGCCGGCCGCGGACTTGACAAGTCCGATCTCCGCGCCTCCCGCCTCGGTGACACCGAGATGCAGCGGATAGTCGCAGACGGAGGCGAGCTTACGGTTTGCGGCGATCATGGCCGGAACCGTGGAGGCCTTGATGGAGATGACGATATCCTCAAAGCCGAACTTTTCGAGAAGTCCCGCGTGGTACAGCGCGGATTCGGTCAGCGCCTCGGCGGTCGGCGCACCGTACTTTGCGAGAATGTGCTTCTCAAGAGAGCCGCTGTTGACACCTATACGGATCGGGATATGCCTCGTCCGGCAGGCGTCGGCGACCGCCTTGACCCTGTCGTCGTCTCCGATATTGCCGGGATTGATGCGGATCTTGTCGATGCCGTACTCGGCGCACTTGAGCGCGACGCGGTAGTCGAAGTGGATGTCCGCTACGACGGGGATGTTCAATCCGCTCTCCTTGATGACACGGACGGTCTCGGCGGCCTCAAGATCCGGGACGGTGATGCGGACGATATCGCATCCCGCAGCCGCAAGCGCCTTGATCTGGCTGATCGTGGCGTCTGCGTCGTGCGTATCCGTGTTGGTCATGGATTGGATCGCGATCTTGTTCTTTCCGCCGATCGGAACGCGTCCGATGCGAACCTCCCGCGTACTGCGGCGTATATCGTTATAGATCATAGTTTGTCACACTTTCTTTCAGATCAGAGTGAAAATATCCTTGAGTGCGATGACGGCTGTCAGCGCCAGAAGTATCATCATGCCGGCCCCGTGGATGCGCGCCTCGAGCTTGGGGTCTACCGCGTGTCCGAAGCAGATGACCTCAAGAACGCGGAAGAACAGGCGTCCGCCGTCGAGTGCGGGCAGCGGCAGAAGATTCATCACGCCGAGATTCATCGCGATCAGGGCAAACAGGTACAGAAGATTCCAGCCGGCCATCGGCTGCGAGGCCACGTCCTGCACGGCGGAGGAAACACCGATCGGTCCGGACAGCGTTGAAAGGCTGTACCGGCCTGTGATGAGTCCGCCGAGAGAGTCGAAGACCATCTTGATGGACGATACCGAGCGCCAGAAGGATACCTTCCACACGTTGGCAAAAGTATTGTCCATTGCGTAAACGCGGAAGTCCATGTCGCCGAGCGTGATCCCGTCCGTCGTGCTGTTCGGAAATACGACGCCGCGGATCAGGACTTTTTGCCCGTCCCGCAGAACGAGGATATCCACCGGCTCGTATCCGGAATTCATGATCTCATAGGAAAGGTCGTAGCCGGTATGGACACCGGTGCCGTTGACGCGCAGGATGGTGTCGTTCAGCTCAAGCCCGGTGATATGGCTCGGGGCTGCCTCGTCAAAGGCTCCGATCTGCGTGGACGGCATCTTCATGCCGGAGGCAAACAGGCCGAAGGTCAGGATGACCATGCAAAGGAAACCGACGATGATATTCATCCCCGCGCCCGCGACAAGGATCAGGATGCGCTGCCAGACATTCTTTTTGCAGAACGCGTTGGGGTCTCCTGCGTCCTCCCCCTCCTCCGCGACGTCCTCACCGGCCATGGCCACGTAACCGCCGATCGGGAACAGGCGCAGATTGTATTCGATCCCCGTTTTCTTGGATTTGAAGCCGCACAGCCTCTTGCCCATGCCGAGTGAGAACTCGTGGATGGTCACGTGGCACGCGCGGGCCGTCAGGTAATGTCCCAGCTCGTGAACGAAGATCAGGATGCCGAGTCCGACGATCGTCAGGAGCAGGTATAAGAGAAATTTGAGTATTTGCATGAAAAGCGTGTTCCTCCGGTTTGATTCAGACGCCGCGCATCCGTATAAGTGCCTCGGCACTCCTTCTGGCGAGCCGGTCGGCGGCCATGATCTGCTCGTAGGAATGCCATGCGGACACCTGCCGCATATCCTCCACGACGCGGGTCACGGTCTCCGGGATCTCACAGAAGCGGAGCTTATCCGCAAGGAAAGCGGCGACCACGACCTCGTTGGCGGCGTTGAGTGCTGCGGGAAGCGCGCCGCCTGCCTTGATGCAGTCCACGGCGAGGGCGAGCAGCGGGAAGGTATCGGTGTCAGGCGGGCTGAAGGTCAGCTTCCCGACCGAGAACAAGTCAAGCTCGCCGAGCACGTCGCCCGCCGGAAGGCGGGAGGGGTGTGTCAGGGCGTACTGTACGCAGTGCCGCATATCGGGCACGGACAGCTGGGCGATGATGCTGTGATCAGTATATTCCACCATGGAGTGTATCATGCTCTCCCGGTGGACGACGACCTGTATCTGCTCCGGACGGACGCCGAACAGATGCACGGCCTCGATGACCTCAAAGCCCTTGTTCATCAGCGTGGCGCTGTCGACCGTGATCTTCGCGCCCATTTTCCACGTCGGGTGGGCAAGCGTCATGGCCTTGGTGACGCCGTTCAGCTGCTCCTTCGTATATCCGAAGAACGGACCGCCGGACGCGGTCAGCAGGATCTTTTTGATCTCCTCGCGCCGCCCCGCCCGCAGGCACTGGAAGATCGCGCAATGCTCGGAGTCGACGGGCAATATTTCGGCGCCCGCTGCCCCGGCGAGAGCCGTGACCAGCTCGCCGCCCACGACCATGGATTCCTTGTTGGCAAGAGCGAGCCTGTGTCCCGCCTTGAGCGTTTCGAGTGTGGGGACGAGTCCGGCGGAGCCGAGAATGGAATTCTCTACAGTAATGCCGTGCGGGTTATCCGTTCCGGTCTCCCGGATCATCTCCGTAATGCCTTCAAAGCCCGAAAGCACCTTTATTCCGGTGTCGGCGAGCTTTACACGCAGGTCTTTTGCGGCTTCGGGGTCTGTCATGACGGCGTAATCGGGTCGGAAGCGGCGGGCCTGCGCTTCGACCGTGTCCACGTTTCTGTTCGCGGAAAGACCGCGGACGCGGATACCTTGGCTTCGGGCAACGTCAGCCGCCTGCGTACCGACCGAACCGGTCGAGCCGAGGATGATCAGATCGGGATATTGTTCGTTAGGTGTCATTTCGTTGTTCATCATCAATACAGGTAATGGATCAGAGGCTGCCGTTCAGCACGACGTAGGCAGCGGTGAGCAGGATGGATACGGCCAGCACGGAATCGAAACGGTCGAGTACGCCGCCGTGGCCGGGCAGGATCTGACCGTAATCCTTGATGTCAAAGCGGCGCTTGACGGCGGACATGGCGAGATCGCCGATCATGGAAACGACGGACGTGATCAGACCGACGACGGCAAAGACCGCGACGCTCAGCGGTTCTGCATCATGAGTGATCCACAGATTGTTGTACAGCAGCGCGTAGGCGATGAACGCGATCACGCAGAACACGAGCCCGCCTATCGCGCCCTCGACCGTCTTCTTGGGGCTGATCTCCGGGATCAGCTTGTGCTTTCCGAACAGGCGTCCGGTGAAGTAGGCGAAGGTATCGGTCATCCACGCGCCGATGAATATCATCAGGTAGAAATATTTTCCGTAGCCGGACGCGAAATCGTGAAGGTAGACGGCGCAGGTGAAGCCGCCGACCGCGTACAGACAGCCGAAGAAGGCAGTAGATACGGTCGTGACGTCAAGGGCGCCCTTGGAAAAGACGGTGACGCCGTACAGCCAGACGACGATCAGCAGTGCAAGCAGCAGGAAGCCGGCTGCCGGATTCATATAACTGAATATATGTATCTTCAGGTATGCGAGTCTCATATAGCACGGGGCTGCGGCTGCGGCTATGTAGAGCGGTATCGTGACCCACAGGTTCTTATGCAGGCCGACGCATCTTGCCATCTCAAACACGGCGACCACGCCGCACAATGAGAAGAAGATCGGATATATCCACGTATCGGAAAAGATCATACAGGGGACGAATACGATCAACGCGGCTATCGCTGTGATGATACGCTTCAGCATATTACATACCTCTTTTTTAAAATCTCACAGGCCGCCGTACCGGCGTTTCCTGGAGTAGAATTCCCGGATGCAGTCGTCCACGTCGTCAGGCGTCAGATCGGGCCAGAGCGTGTCGATGAAGTACAGCTCAGCATAGGCGGCCTGCCACAAAAGGAAGTTGGAGATGCGGAGGTCGCCTCCGGTGCGGACGATCATATCGGGATCGGGGCAGCCTGACGTCCAAACGGTGCGGGAAATATCGTCCTCGGTGACCTCTCCTGGCTTCTTCCCTTCCCGGATCAGTTCATTGCAGGCGTGCGCGATCTCCGCGCGTCCTCCGTAGTTCAGCGCGACGTTGACGACAGTCCTGCAGTGGCTGTTCAGTGTCTCGACGTATGCGATCTTCTCCTGAAGGGAGGGTGTGAGAACGGTGAGGTCCCCGATAAAGCGTATGCGGTTATTGTACTTCTTATAATCCCGTTTCAGCTCGTCAAGGAAGGTGTCCAGCAGCGCCATGATCGCCGCGACCTCGTGCTTAGGTCGTTTCCAATTTTCCGTCGAAAAGGCGTACACGGTCACGGCCTCGAAGCCGACCTCGGAGCAGTAGAGGCAGATGCGTCTGAAGGTCTCCGCGCCGGCTTTGTGGCCGAATTCGCGGGGCTTGCCCTGCCGCTTTGCCCAGCGGCCGTTGCCGTCCATGATGAACGCGATATGGCGGAAGCTGCTGTCAAGCACGGGGCGCTCGCGTTGTGTTGTCGTTGATTTTTCCATTGTATCTCCTTTTGAAGGTCGTGATTCCGCAGAGGAAACCGGATGATTTTGCCGTTCGTAAGACGGTCGTTCGTCTTGCGGGCGGCAAAAGCGTCAGGCATAAAACGCAAGGAAGGGTTGGGGCACGTTCGTACCCCAGCCCTGTCGGTTTTCGGTCAGATGGCCATGACTTCCTTGTTCTTGGCCGCGGTCACGGCGTCGATGTTCTTGATGTACTTGTCGGTCATTTCCTGGATCCGCTTCTCGGCGTCGGATACCTCGTCCTCGGTCATGGTGCTGTCCTTCTTCATCTTCTTGCACTCGTCGTTTGCGGTGCGGCGCTGATTCCGGAGGGCGACCTTGGCTTCCTCACCGAGCTTGGCGACCTGCTTGGTCAGCTCCTTACGGCGCTCCTCGGTCAGCTGCGGGAAGATAAGGCGGATCACCTGACCGTCGTTGCTCGGCGTGATGCCGACGTCGGAGGCGAGGATGGCCTTCTCCATTGCCTTGAGCGTGGAGCGGTCGTAGGGCTGGATGACCAGCGTGCGTGCATCGGCCAGACGGATATCTGCCATGGTATTGAGCGGGGTGGGGGCGCCGTAGTATTCGAAGGTCACACGGCTGAGGACGGCTGCATTGGCCTGTCCGGCGCGGATGGTTGCCAGATTGGACTCGTAAGCGGATACGGTCTTCTTCATCTGGGCTTCAAGTGCTTTGGTATCGTACTTCATCGTGTAGTCTCCTTTTTATTTATTTTCTGGTTACAGGTTTCAGTTATGCATCCGGGTGCCCACGGGCTGTCCCATGACCACACGGTAGATGTTTTCGGGATCTGCCAGCCCGAAGCCGAAGGATTCGATGTCGTTGTCCTGACAGAAGATGACGGCGGTCATATCGAACGCACGCAGATTTCTTTCGATGATATCCGCGTAGGTGATATCGTAGATCGGCTTGGCGTCGGGATGCTTCCCGGGATCGGCGTCATACAGGTAGTCGATGTTCTTGGCCATGAGGATCGCGTCTGCCTTGATCTCGGCGGCACGCAGCACGGCGGCGGTGTCGGTCGAGAAGAAGGGGGCGCCGAGTCCGCAGCCGAAGATGACGATCTTGCCCTCGGAGAGCAGCTTGTCGGCGGTGCGGGCGTTGTAGCGGTCGGCGAAGGCGTCCATCTCGACGGCGGTCATGACGACCGTGTCAAGTCCGTTCTGCCGGAAGCCGTCCTGCAGTGCAAGCGCGTTGATCGTGGTGGCGAGCATCCCCATATGGTCGGCACGGCAGCGGTCCATCTTGGAGGCGCCGGTCTTGCCGCGCCAGATGTTCCCCGCACCGACGATGATGCCGATCTCGACGCCGGCCTCGCGGCACTTCTTCAGGACACCCGCGATGCGGTCGATGAATGCAAAATCAAGGATTCCGTCCTCGCGCTTCTCGGGAGACAGCGCCTCACCGGACAGCTTGAGGAGGATCCGTTTATAAACAGGTTTTTCCATGTTGATCATTCCTTTCTTGTCATATACGACGGCAGACACACTTATACAAGGATATTGTACTACAAAACAGGCGTTTTGTAAAGAGATTTTTGAGAAAATCATGCAAATCCGCATCCGGAGACACAGATTTTCCGCCGAATCATTCCGTAATGACCACGGAAACGTCGAATTCGTGACCGCCGCAGATCAGCGTGACGGTCCCCGCGCCCTGAACGCCCTTCGGAAGGACGTGGCCTTTTTCGTCAATATCGAACAGGTCGGGGCTGTGATTGATATAGTTCACGCCGTCTACGTTACCTGCCAGCTCAAACCACGAGCCGTCCGCGTAGGTGGCGAGACCGCGCAGCTGCTTCATCTCTCGCTTTTCAAGGCTTGCCTTATATTCCTTGATGAGCGGTACGAAGAATACGACCTTCTTTTCGGGATACGGACGCATCGGCTCCGGCTTGGCGGGAGTATCCTCGGAAACGTAGACCGGGAATTCACAGCGCAGTCCGTTCCACGAAGCGGTGACATAAGTCATGCCGGCCTTGCGGGCGGTGATGCGGCCGCAGCGGATGGAGGCGATCTCCTTGTCGTAGTCCGAATACTTGACGCCCTGCGTGACGGGCCTCATGCTGTACGTGACGTTCAGGCAGTGCAGCGGTACGTCGAGCACTTCGCCGACCTGCATCCGGAGGTAGTGAGGAGCGGCAAGGAACAGAGCGGTCGGGGTGAACTCGACAGGATCCGGCCACTTCTCGATCTCGCGGTGGACGTTCGGCAGATCAGCCTCGGAGTAAAAGTCCTCGTCCATCGCCTCAAAGTCGTAGGCGTGGAAACGTGTGCCCCAGCAGCCCCACTTGTTGCCGTAGGCGTAACCGAGCAGCATGGTGTCTCCCTTGCGGATATGGTGCAGCTCGTCGCCGGAAATGCCGCAGTTGTGCAGCATCCAGCCCGTGTGGGTGCGCAGCTCGTTGACGCGGCGGTAGCGCAGACCGTCGTCGGATTCGTATACGGCCAGCATACTCTCCTCGCTGAAGCGCCGATCGGTCGAAAGCGCCACGAACTTGCCGATATCCTCACAGTAGATCATGTCGTAGGAATCGTTCCCGGACGCGGGCCGCTTGACGGCGACGCCCCGGTAGGTCACGGTGCGGGGCCATTCCTCGACGGTCAGGTCGGCCGTGCAGACGCGCGTCTCGTGGATGGGATTGCCGTCACGGTCCTTGGAGGTCCACGTGTAGTACATGAACAGCGTGGTGTCCTTCACGACGAAGGAGAACTCACCCGCGCCCCAATACCGCCAATCCTCGTCGAAATAGATGACGGGAGCCGGCTTGCCCAGCCAGCGGAAGCCCTCTTTTCCGGCGCCCCAGCCGGTTTCGGTCCAGCGTTCAAAGGGGCCTGTCGGTGACGTGGAGCGGGCGATGAAGCCGTTGTTGCACACGCCGCCGCTATTGGAAAAGACGGTGGAGGTATAGCCTATGTAGTAATATTTACCGTACTTGAAGACGGCGGGATCGCAGACGGAGAACCAGTCCATAGAGTCCGGCACGGGGCTCATGACGACCTTTTCCTCGGTCCACGTTTTTCCGTTGTCATCGCTGCGGCGGTAGGTGAACCAATCGGCCTCGTATCCGTCTCCCGGAGACGCGAACCACGCCTCGCAGATGCCGTTATGGACCATGATGCTCGGCCCGTAGCGGTATCCCCACGACTGACTCTGCCTCGGGGTATAGACGTCCTGTCCGTCATCCTTCAGGATGAGCTTGAAATGCTTTTCCGGCATGATATGTAATCCTCCCTTTCCCTTCGGAATGAAATTCATATAAAGATGTCATTCAGAAATCCAGAAGCTGCTTGAGTTCGGAGTAGTTGACGGAGTTTCCGGCGAGTATGGACACGGGGGTGTCAAAGCGGATCGGGCTGCCGTCAAGCTGCGTGACCAAGCCGCCCGCTTCGGTCACGAGCAGGGAGCCTGCCGCGTAGTCCCACGGGGACAGCAGGGCTTCCGTGAAGCCGTCGATGCGGCCGGAGGCCACGGACGCAAAGTCGATGGCCGCCGAGCCGCTTCTGCGGATGTCTGAGGCGTTGAAGAGCAGCCTGCGGAACGCTTCAACGGTGAAATCACCGAAGCGCTCCTTGTAGTAGGGCGACGTACCGATATTGATGACGGAGCGGTCAAGCGGACGCGCGCTGACACGGATGGGCTTCCCGTTGACGCAGGCTCCCTTTCCTTTGACGGCTGTGAACAGCTCGTCGAGGTACGGGTCAAGGATCGCGCCGTAGACCGGCACACCGTCGGACAGCAGACCGACCGAAATGGCCGATCGTCGGTAATCGTGGATGAAGTTGCAGGTGCCGTCGATCGGGTCGATGACAAAGCAAAGGCCCTTGTGCGTATCTCCGGTCGACGCGCCGTCCTCCTCCGCGAGGAAACCGGCTTCGGGCAGGAGGGAGGAAAAGCGCTCGGTCAGGAAAGCCTGAACGCGGCTGTCGTACAGCGTCACGAAGTTGACGTGCGTCTGCCGGTCGTCCTTTTCCTGTATGCCGAGGGCACCCTCGCCGTCCTTCCCTTCCCGGTCGGCCTCCAGCATGATGCGGCCCGCCTCCCGTATGACACGGGCGGCGTCCCGCTCAAAGGCGGCCGGAAGAAGTATTTCTGACATTCGTATCCCTTCTTTTCAAACGGCACGCGGATCGTGCCGTTTCTCTCATAATTGTTTCCGCAGCTTTTCGAGTGCTGCCTTCTCAAGCCGGGAGACCTGCGCCTGCGAGATGCCGATCTCAGACGCGATCTCCATCTGTGTCTTGTCGCGGAAGAAGCGCAGCTTTATGATGGTCTGCTCGCGTTTGTTGAGCGTGGCAACGGCTTCCCGCAGGGCGATGTTCTCCAGCCACGATTCATCACTCGCATCACGCGAGGTATCGCTGAGCTGGTCGATCACGTAGAGGGAATCACCGCTGTCGCTGTACACGGGCTCGTAAAGAGAGATCGGCTCGACGATGGCGTCCAGCGCCTGCACGACCTGCTCGCGCGGCATCTCCAGCTTTGCGGCGATCTCGTCAATGGTCGGGTCACGTCCGAGCTCGGACGACATATCCTCCCTTACCTGCAATGCGCGGTACGCGAGATCGCGTACCGACCGGCTGATCCTGACGGCAGAGCTGTCGCGCAGGAAGCGCCTGACCTCACCGAGTATCATCGGGACGGCGTAGGTCGAAAACATGACCTCGCGGTCCGGATCAAAATTGTCCACAGCCTTGATAAGCCCGATGCAGCCTACCTGAAACAGATCGTCCATCACGCCTCCCGCGTCACGCCGGTTGGCGAAGCGCTGGGTGATGGAGAGGACCAGCCTCAGATTGCCGCAGATCATGTCCTGTCTGGCTTGCGCACGCTCCTCGGGGCTGCCGTTTTTGATGGTCAGGAGCAGCGCTTTCTTTTCGTCTTCTGTCAGGACCCGGAGATGAGACGTGTTGACACCGCAAATGGAAACCTTGTTGTGGTACATCGCATACTCTCCTTCCGTTGGTACGGAGAGTATGCGCGTATTCCGACAGGGTTATACACGCGGTGCCGGCGGGTCATTCGCCGAGCGCCGCGGGATCGCAGATCAGCGTGACATCGGGATGGAGATTGAGCAGAGAGGCGGGGCAGGAGGTGGTCAGTCCGCCCTTCAGCATGACGGCCACGGCGTCACGCTTGGCAGCGCCGTTTGCCATGATGATGATCTTCTTCGCGCGCAGGATGGTGCCCATGCCCATGGTCAGCGCCTTGGTGGGGACGTCCGCCTCGGAGGCGAAGAAGCGCGCGTTTGCCTTGATGGTGGAAGCCGTGAGACCGGTCACGTGCGTCAGCACCTCAAGGCTTTCCGCGGGCTCGTTGAAGCCGATGTGCCCGTTCTGTCCGATGCCGAGGACCTGGATGTCCACCTGACCGACGGAATCGAGGATCTCCTCGTATCTGCGGCAGGCATCGTCCGGGTCTGCGGCGGTGCCGTCCGGCACGTAGGTGCGGGACTTGTCGATATTGACGTGATCGAACAGGTTCTCGTTCATGAAGTAACGGTAGGACTGATCGTTGTCCGGGGAGATGGGGTAGTATTCGTCAAGATTGACGGTAGTGACGTCGGAGAAGTCGAGTACACCGATCCTGTTCATTTCAGCCAATTCCCCGTACATTCCGACGGGCGTCGAGCCGGTGGCAAGACCGAGGACGGCGTTTTTCTTTTCGATCATGACCTTTGCGACGATGGAAGCCGCCGCGCGGGACATTTCGGCATAATTCTCACATCTGATGACTTTGATGCTCATGGCAGTATATATCCTTTCCAAAAATGAATATTTGACAGTATGCGTTATCCGGAGTCAGTTTATGCCGCGGATTCACCAGTTGTCGCTCCCGTCCTGCGGGATGACCTCGTTCATGGCGGCGATGGCACACTCGATCATGTCGTCGTCAGGCTCGAATACGGTGATGTGCTGCAGCGCAAGACCGGGCGCGGCGATGACGCGGGTCAGCCAGTTGTCGTGACGTCCGCAGAACTTGATCAGCTCGTAGCCGAGACCGCAGATCAGCGGCACCAGCGCGAGGCGGATGCCGGAGTAAACGAGCGTGTTCAGCGCCGTGCTGCCCGTCACGATGACGGGCGGGATGAAGAAGCCGACGAGGATGCTGACCAGCACCATGAGGATCAGGAACGAGGTGCCGCAGCGGGGATGGAAGCGCTTCATGCCGCGGATGTTCTCCACGGTCAGCGGAAGACCGGCCTCATAGCAGAAGATGGTCTTATGCTCGGCACCGTGGAACTGGAAGGTGCGGCGGATGTCCTTCATCAGCGAGATGGCGGCCATGTACCCGACGAGCAGGATGATCTTGACGATGCCCGTGAAGATGGACTTGGCGTACCGGTTGTCGGCGTCCAGCCACGAGATATGCTTGGCGGCCGTCTCAAACAGGAACGTGGGCAGGATGATGAAAAGCCCTACCATGATGGCGAACGCGAGAATGATGCTGATCACGGTGATGCCGATCATCAGGCCGGAGGTGCCTTCCTTTTTCTTCTCCTCGGCTGCGTCGGAGGGAGCGTCTTCCGCTGCGGGAGCAGGTTCATCAACGGTTTCTGCTTCAGCTTCGGGCGCCGCAGGCGCAGGCTCGGGGGCGGGCTGCTCTGCTTCCTCGATTCCGCGTTTTGCTGCCTTCGCGGCGGCCTTTGCGGCCTTCTTTTCGGCCTTTTCCTTTTCAAGCTCCGCTTCCGCCTCCTCAAGTCCGGAGATCTCGGCAGAACGCATCAGACACTTGTAGCCGAAGACCATGGTATCGACGAAGTTGAAAATGCCGCGGATCACGGGGACGCGCCACGGCCACGGACGCTTTCCGGAGCTCGTCGGGAACTTCTCGAGCACGATCTCCCCCTGCGGGTTGCGGACGGCCATAGCCGTCGTCTGCGGACCGCGCATCATGATGCCCTCCATCAGCGCCTGACCGCCGATCGAGGTCTTTTTCATGGGGCAGCACGCCTCTTTATCCTGATTCTTATTGCTATCTTTACTCATTTCCGTCCTTTCCTTGACGCCCGTACAGATACGGACATCCCCTTTTACGGGCAGTATACCATAATGAATATATTATATCACACAATTATGAACGTCATGTGAATGATAGGGGATTTGCTTGATTTTCCGTGAAAACGAGACGGCTGTTTTTCATTCATTCCGAAAAAAAGGAGCGGCTCGCGCCGCTCCTTTGGGAAATCAGATATCATACTTGGACAGGATCTCGCTCGGAGTCCGCCGCAGGAGGAGCATAGCCGGGAGCAGGCCGAACAGCACGCAGACAGCCAGCAGAAGGACGAGCATGGGCAGCGCGATCCAGATCGGGAAGTAGAGGCTGTTGGACATCAGCACGCCGGCCTCCATATAGGATTCCAGCGCCCACGCGAGCAGGTAGCCGATGCCGACCGTCATCAGGGTGAGCATGAGCGTTTCGATCAGGAAGCGGAACAGGAGATTCGACCGCGACACGCCGATGGCGCGCAGGATGCCGACCTCCTTGATCCGGCTCATGAACGAAGCCCGCATGATGAAGAACACGCAGAGACACATCAGCGCCGCCACGACAAGGATCGATACGACGGAAGCGATCACCTCGCCCATGTTCTGACCGGTCTGTTCCTTGAGCGTGTCCGCGGGCGTGATGAGATCAGACGCGCAGAACGTGCGGAGATACGCCTCGGCAGCCTCCGGATCGTCGGAGTGGATCAGCAGATAAGAGCGATAGTAGGTCTCACCGTCCCACGACTCAATCGGGTAGAATACGTTGCTGTCGCAGATACGGCCGTCGCTCTTACCGACGCTGGACGCGAGCCGTATATAGTCCTCGTCGTTGATCAGAATGGTGTATTCCATTGAATCGTATTTCTGAGTAGACCAGAACTCCTGCTCGTACCGGTAATAGTCATTCTTGAAATCTTCAATGATGAATTCCTTCCCGAGCGTCGTATCGGCTCCGGGCCACTCACCTGCGGTATTTCTGAAGATCCATGCACGATAGGCGTGATCGAAGAAGTCCTCGTAGGTTTCGTCGTATCCGGCAGCAAAAATGGGGTCTATATGCAAAGAATTGTAGTTCATAATGAAATTCAGATAAGCAGGGATACTGTCTTTCTTTGCGTAAAGCCAGAGATCCATATTTCCGACAAACGCATTGCTGCTCAGGAAATCCTTGAGATAAGTGGGATAATAATCGAACAGCCACTCCCAAAAGACAGGAAGGAAATCCTTGTCGCCGGGGACGGCGTCAATGCCCTTACTGAGAGCATACGACTCGGGAAGCATCAGCGCTTCACCTGCGCGGTCCTTCCAATACATATCGTACTGGGAAACGTCATAATACATCGTTATCGCGTCCGTGACTTTGAAGCTCTCGCCGAAGATCGGGACCGTTTCGCCCTTGCTGACGGTATCGCCTACCGCGACGGCTTCTCCCTTGGCGATCGCACCCGTATAACCATCGTACAGAGACGCCGCTGTGAAGGTGTTGTAGTAGAAAGTGTTGATCGTGAAGGAGGCCCACAGGAGGTCGTTCATATACAGGGCCTGTTCTTCCGACTCTACGATACCGACGATGCGCAGGCGGCCGCCGATGGCGATGCCGTAGTAATTCCGCAAGACGTCGCTGCTCGTGACAAGCCCGATCAGGTCATCGTAATCGTTGATATAGCTGACGGGCGAGCTTTCGATCAGCGTATCCGCAAGTCCGCTCGTGATCAGCACGTCGTTGCGGTCATCCGTGGGACGCGTCCCCTTGATCAGCTTCTTGTCTCCGGCAAAGTCCAGCGAGAAGAAGTACGCTCTTGCCTTGAGCGCGGGCGCCTCCGCCGTCATGAAGACGGCCGTATCGAAGGCGATGTTCTGCTTTGCGTTCTCCGCTCCGTACGATACGAGCATGACGCCGTCTATGCCGTGCTGTCCTACCTGATCGCGGATCAGACCGTTGTAATCGTACAGGAATTCTCCGTTGTCATCAACGACGGCAGGAACCGAGAAAACGTATTCGTTGTGGTCCCGGATCTCCTCCTGATATCCGCGGATATCGACAGAAAAGACTGCCGTCATGAACACCATGACGAACGACAGCGCGATGAGACAGAAGCGCAGGAAGCCCTTGCCCTTTTTCTTCTTCTTTTTCGAGAAGTTCTCACGCCACGCGAGCGTGAGCGAGTTGTCCAGATGGAACAGGCGGCCGAACACGGTCCCCTCGAACGGGGTCAGCTTCGACATATCGAGGTGAGCCTCGTCGTGGCGCACCTCCTCCGGCGTCTCCTCACGGGCGGCGCGGAATACGCCCTCCCGCAGCGTGATCTCGCTGGAATCGTCCAGCAGCTTGACGCCGGGCGTGTCGCATTTCAGGAACAGACGTCCGTTTTCACAGATCAGGCGGACCCTGACGGGTTCGTCGGCGGGGATATCGCCGTAGCAGGTGACCTTGAGTCCGGGGACGTCCTCCTCGCGCTTTTCCAGCTCGCCGAGCCAGATATCGTTCTTGTTGCGCTGGATATATCCGTTCGCACCGTCGTTCTCGCGCACGTTGACGATCTGTCCGTCGGACATCTCGATGACCTGATCGCAGTAGTAATCCACGAGGTTCGCCTCGTGCGTGACCAGAATGACGAGTCTCGTGCGGGAGATCTCCTTGAGGATATCCATGACCTTGACGGTGTTGTTCTCGTCGAGGTTTCCGGTCGGCTCGTCCGCGAGGATGATCGCCGGGCTTTTCACGATGGCGCGTGCGATGGCGACCCGCTGCTGCTGGCCTCCGGAGAGCGTATCCGGCGTGCGGTCGCGGTACTTCTCCATATCCACGTTCTTCAGGGCCGCCAGCGACCGCTCGCGGATCTCGTCAGCGTCCGTCATGCCGCAGAGACGCAGCGAGTCGCTGACGTTCTCCAGCACGGTCTCGGATACGTTCAGATTGTAGTTCTGGAAGATGAAGCCTATATACTTATTACGGACGGTGTCGGTATCCTTCGACAGGTCCTCTCCGAAGATCTCGATTCTGCCGGAATTGATGCGGTCGAGGCCGCCGATGGCGTTGAGCAGCGTCGTTTTGCCGCAGCCGCTCTGTCCGAAGATCGCGACCATGCCCGAGGACGGCAGGGAGAGGTCTATGTCGTTCATGACGTGGATCTCGTTGCTGCGTCCCTTGTTGTAATACTTATGCGCGTGGTCTACGCGTACGATGCTTTGCTCACTCACGACTTGTTGCCTCCCTTCAGCGTTTTCTTGACTGATTCATTGAACATCTTTGCGCAGTACCGCTTGGCCAGAACGACCGCGATGCCGATCATCAGCACGGCGACGAACAGGTAGTCGATGACGTGCAGGAACGGGAAGAGCGGATTGGTCTTCGGGATCAGGTAGATCACGGTACAGGCGATCGCGGTCACGATGAACGCGGGGATCAGAGCGAGCAGCGTCTGCACGTAGATGCTCGTCTTGACGACAGCGGTCGGGATGCCCATGGAGCGCATGATGGCGATATCGCCCTTGTTGGCGTTCATCGCGCGCGACGTGCAGAGGCTCATGAACAGCGCGATGAACACGACGCCGGCGATCCATACGATCAGCAGCCCTCCGACCGCGAGCACGTTCAACAGACGGTCGATCTCGTCCTCCTCGACCGTCTCGGTCGAGGGGACCGCAATGAAGCCGAGCTTCTGCAGCTCCTCCGTCCTGCGCTGTGCTTCCCTGTCGTTCCGGTACATGAGCGTGGCCTGTGTGTAGGATTTTTCGTAGTACTGCTCGTTCATGAATCCGTCGAGCAGATCGGGAGATACGAGCAGGTACACGGAGCTGTTCCCTTCCGTTTCGGCAATCCTTCTGACGGTCGTGTCGTCCGGCAGCTCCGGAAGCCTCGTGTAGCCGTCGAGCGGGCCCTCGACCTCGTGCGTCGAGCCGTAGGTGCCGTCATAGTAATCCCAATAGTAGTTGTTGCTTCTGATCCGGTTTGTGAACGTGCCGCTCAGGCTGACGTTCACCGCTCCGTTGACGTCCTTCACCTCTCTCCGGATATTTGCGAGGCAGTAGGTGCCGGCGGGAAGCTCGCTGTCCACGTAGATCTTGTAGCCCTGACGCGTGATCTCTTCGCCCTCCGGAGAATTCTCTGCCGGGACCTTGTAGGTGAAACGGAAATCGCTGCTGTTGTTGGTGAAGTAGTAGAGGGATGACGCGATATCGTAGCCCTCCGCGGTAAAGAGGATCTCCGCGTTCTTTGTGTTGTCGTAGAAGTAGCTGATGCCCGTCACGCAGAACATGGCCGTATCATCGGACATATCATTCGGCGACAGGATATCGTACAGGGTAAAGGACGTGAAGCCGTCGCCGGTGCCAAACGCGGACTTGTAGGCGATGGGCAGATACAGCAGCACCTCGTTGGTCTTTTCCGGGTATCTGCCGCCGTCGAGTTTCACCTTATCGGCGGGACCGTCAAACCGGAAGATGAGATATTCTGTCAGATACTCGTACGAAGAGACGGTCTGATTCGGGTTCGGAGAGATCCACAGCGAGGAGTTCATGTCCAGCATATAGTCGAAGCGGATCGCGCTCTTTGCACCGGTTTTTCCGGCGGCGTCCTTCAGCTCGTCGTCGGTAAGCACCGAGCCGTCCTCCTTGGTGACGATCACGCGCCCCTTCATGTGCTCGAACATATAGTTCTTTTCAAACAGTTCCTTTGAGTCTGCCGTCACCGACGTGAGCACGGTCAGCACGAGCGCCGTCACCGTCATCAGCAGGCAGAGAAAGACACTCAGCTTGGGCGTGGCGCCGAAGCGGACGCGTCCGAGCGCGGCGCCGTTCCGGAGGGTGCGCCCGAGCGTCTCCGGGGCTGCTTCCTCCTTGACTTCCGCGTTTTTATCCGAAACGGGCGTGACGGCGGTCAGCACCTGATCGGATTCAACGGCACCGTCGAAAATGCGGATGTGCCGGGTGGCGCAATGCTCGACCTGCTCGAAGTTGTGCGTGACGACGATCACGAGCTTATCCCGCGACACCTCCCGCAAAAGGTTGATGATCTCCTCGCTCGTCTTGCTGTCGAGGTTGCCGGTCGGCTCGTCGGCCAGAATGACCGGGCTGTCCTTGGCGAGCGCACGGGCGATGACGGTCCGCTGCTTCTGACCGCCGGAGAGCTTGCTGCCCTTATGATTCATGAAATCCTCGAGTCCGACGCGGCGGAGCAGCTCCTGCGCCTTCTCACGACGCGCGGCGGGGTCGTCGATATTCATGAGCGCCAACTCTACGTTCTGCAGGACCGTGAAGCTCTCGATGATGTTGTACTCCTGGAATATGAAGGAGATGTACTTCTTGCGGTACTCCTCCCAATCCTTTTGCAGGTAGTGGGAGGTAGGCTCCCCCTCCACGTACATTTCGCCTTCCTCGTACGAATCCATGCCGCTGATGACGTTCAGAAGCGTCGATTTACCGGAGCCGGATTTACCGGTCACCGCGACGAATTCGCCTTTATCAAACGAAAGGTCCACGCCGCGGATACCGACCGCGACGCTGCCCTCCGACACGTAGATCTTACCGATCCCCTTCAATTCTATCAAGGGTGCTGCCATGATGTCTCCTTTCCTCCGGCGTCGGGGACGCCGGCCTTTTATAACAGCGTATAGTATAGCACAAGTCGATCCGGAAAGCAAGTCATCTTTAAAACTTTTTACGATTTATTAAAAATTTCGCACTTCCGTATTCATCTTTATGCGCAGGGAAAAATAAAAAGCGCAAATTATATCAAACCCGATTGATTTTTTTCCGTGGATGTGCTATAATGAATCAAATACAGATTTGAAAGGATCTATCCTATGATCAGTACGGCTCTTCTCGGCTTCGGCATTGTCGGCTCCGGCACAGCGGAGGTCCTGACGCGTAATCAGGCTCTCATCGAAAGCAGGATCGGAGACAGCTTCCGCATCCGATATATACTCGATCTGCGTGAGTTCCCGGATTCTCCGTTTGCCCCGCTGATCGTTCACGATTTCAATACCATCCTCAACGACCCCGAGATCTCCGTCGTCGCGGAGATGATGGGCGGCTCGCATCCCGCCTACGACTTTACGAAGGCTCTGCTCATGGCGGGCAAGAGCGTCGTCACCTCCAACAAGGAGGTCGTGGCAAACTTCGGCACGGAGCTTCTGCAGATCGCCCGCGAGAACGGCGTACACTACCTCTTTGAGGCGTCCGTCGGCGGCGGCATCCCGATCATCAGCCCCTTACGCAAGGACTTCTCCTCCAACCGCATCACCGCGATCAGCGGCATCCTGAACGGCACGACGAACTATATCCTGACCCGCATGAAGAACGAGGGCGCCGCCTTCGACGACGTGCTGCGCGACGCGCAGCGCCTCGGCTACGCCGAGCGCAATCCCGCCGCCGACGTGGAGGGACTCGACGCTGCCCGCAAGACCGTCATTCTGGCGGCTATGGCATTCGGCAAACGGCTCGATCCCAATGCCATCCACTGCGAGGGCATCACGAACATCACGCCGGAGGATTGCGCTTATGCCGAGTCCGCCGGTTACGCCATCAAGCTGATCGGTCACACCTCGCTGATGGACGGACGGGTCGTGGCGATGGTATCGCCGCGCGCCGTGCGCGCAGATAACCCGATCTACGGTGTCAACGACGTATTCAACGGGATCCTCGTTGAAGCCGACATGGTCGGCAAGGTCATGTTCTACGGTCCCGGCGCCGGCAAGCTGCCGACGGCTTCCGCCGTGGCAGCCGATATGATCGAGATCATGTCCGGACGCACGGTCGACGCAGCCGAATGGACGGATGCGGGTACCGACGATATCGCTGATTTTGACGGATACGTCTGCCGCAGCCTTCTGACCTTCGACGTTCCCAAGGAGCAGGCCGCCGGGCTGAGGGCTGTGTTCGGCGCGTCCGATTACTTCACCGGCCGAAACGGAAAGCACACTTTCGTGACGAAACCCATGAGCGAAGCCGAAACGCTCGCCCGCATCGCTTCCGCAGGCTTCCCGCTCGTGTCACGCATCCGAGTACTTGATTGAGAGGCGTTATGGCTATCCGCAGAAAAAAGAAAAAGAATCCCGAAGGCGCACGGGGCTGCCTGTTCCTGATATTCGGCACGCTGTGCGTCATCGCCGGTATGCTGATCTACGTGTTCGCCGTGACCCGCATCACGTCCGTCGTGATCGAAGCCAAGTACGGCGGACAGGCTGCCTACGCACTCATGAAGCTGCAGCTCCCCTCCATCATCGCGGCGTTCGTGCTGATGGACACGATCCTGATCCTCAAGTACCTCCCGAACGAGGAGGACTTTGAAAAGCAGGATTTCACCTCCCCGCTCAAAGCGAAAAAGACGGCGCTCGGGAAAAAGAAGACCGTCAATCTGATCTGCGTCGGCATCCTCGGTCTGATCGTGCTGTGCGGCGTCATATCCGTCAACACCTATACGCTGGTGTCCGAGGACGGGATCACGGGCCATTTCTTCTTTGACACGTCAACGCACTCGTGGGACGACGTGGTATCCTCACGCGTGGACTGCGATACGGAAAAGGGATTGTCCGTCACCTACACGATGAGCGACGGCAAACGCTTTGAGGTGCTGCAGGGCACCGTGTCCGACACGAAGGTGCTTGCCGACAAGTACACCTCCACCGTCGGGCTTGCCCGTTCCGTCGTGGAGAAGCTGTCCGGGCGCGGCGTTCCGCACAACGTCTCGCACATGGAACGCGCGGTCAAATTCTACCGGTACAACGAGCCGACGCTCTGGCCGGACGTGAAGGTCATGATCCGCTTTGAGGAGATCCTCCCGGACGATGACGAGCGTGTGCCGACGGACGCTGTTACCGGGGCTGTCCCGGAACCTTGAATCTGAATACGACCCGCAGGGCGGAAACCTTAACGGAAAGGTTTCCGCCCTGCTTTTGTCATATCGGATGCCCGCTGCCCATATACATGGAGTGTGACGGGGGGTGAGCGATGATGGCGGAAAAACGTTTCTCCTGGGACAGCGTTCACGGCGCGTCGCTCCCTCCCGTGCCGTATGTGAAGAACGATCCTCTTTACTTCCGGCTCCCGCACGTATTGACGGAACGGCTTCCGTCATCGCTTGCGGGGGCGGTCACGGAACGGATATCGCGGCTCAGGCTGTCACCGTATGAAACGGTGGAAGAGATCCGTTTCCGCGCGGACGCACCTGTATCCTTTACCGCGGGCGGACGAAACGTGCTGACCGACCTTTACCTGTCCGGACACGATCTGAACGAGCTTCTTTTCCGGCTGTGCGGGGGATCCGTCTACGCCTACGAGCGGGAGATCGCACAGGGATTCCTGACCTTGCCGGGCGGTATCCGCGTCGGCGTGGCGGGACAGGCCGCCGTCGAGGACGGCAGAGTGCTCGGCCTGCGCTCCGTGAGCGGACTCTGCATCCGTCTGCCGCATACGCACGACGGCATCGGAGGACGCCTGTGCCGCATGATCCGGGAAGAGGTGATGCGCGGCAACGCACGCGGGATCCTGATCTACGGTCCTCCGGGTGTCGGCAAAACGACGGTTTTACGCGCTGCCGCTTCTTTACTTGCGTCGCCGCCGGACCCGCTGCGCACCGTCGTCGTGGATACGCGGTGCGAGCTGTCCTTCGGCTTGAAAGACAACGGCGGATGCCTTGACGTGCTTTCCGGTTATCCGCGTCCGCTCGGCGTGGAGATCGCCGTGAGGACGCTCAACGCACAGGTCATTGTCTGTGACGAGATCGGTGACGCGAAGGAGGCGTTCGCGCTGACGGCGGCACACCGGGGCGGCGTTCCGCTCGTCTGCTCCGCGCACGCCGGCTCCTGCCGGGAGCTGCTCAAGCGCCCCGGCATCCGGATGCTTCACGACGCGGATCTGTTCGCCTCTTACGTCGGTCTGATGCGGGACGGGTGCGGAGGCTTCCTGTACGACGTGACGAGTCAGTCTGATGCGGACGATGATCCGCGCGGCTGCCTCCCTCCCCCGCTGCCCGCGTCACGGGCAAGCGTCTCCAATTGCGCAGAGGATCAGGTATGCCTGTCAAACTGATCGGAACGCTGCTGCTTCTGCTGGCCGGTATCCGGTCGGCGATCTCGCTTTCCGGATACGAAAGACGGCGGATCACCGTGCTGGACGGCTATATCACGCTGCTCCGGCGTATCCGCGGACAGATCGACTGCTTTGCGATGCCGATCGACGTCATCCTGAGGGAGACCGATCCGGCTGTTCTGGACGCCTGCCGCGGGCATCCGTCCGAAAGCGGACGTCTGCCTCCGACGACGGTCGGACCCGCGCTTCGGCTGGATGATCTCCTTTATGAGAGCCGGAGATGGCTCGGCCCGGAATGTGAGCGCCTGCTGATGGAGTTTTCCGCGGGACTCGGGCGCTCCTTCCGCCGCGAGCAGGTCAGCCGCTGTGACGTCTGCCTGTCCGCGCTCTCCGAGCAGCGTCGGCGGCTCGCGGACACGCTGCCGATGAGAGTCCGCACCGGCTGTACGCTGCTGGTCACCGTCTTTCTGACGGCAGCTGTTCTTCTATGGTAAGACGTATATCCGGTCGGATCGGAACGGAAAGGACGGAATATGGATATTTCTCTCATCATCAAGGTGGCGGGCGTCGGCATACTCGTGTCCGTCGCCTGTCAGCTGCTCGGGAAATCGGGCCGGGACGAACAATCCACACTGGTCACGCTGGCGGGGATCGTGGTCGTCCTGCTGCTTCTGATCCGGGAGATCGGTGACCTTTTCGATCTGATCTGTACGGTATTCGGCTTCTGACATGACGGAGAAGGTATGTATCGGTTGTCTGCTGGCGCTCTGCGCTTTGCTCGTTATGCGCTCGTACAAGCCCGAATGGGCACCGCTTCTTCGGACGGCTGCCACGATCTGCTTTGCCGCGGCAGCTCTCTCCATGACAGGGCAGCTCCTACGCGACACGGTCTCCCTGTTCGGATCCGCTCTGCCGGAGGACACATGGCTGCTCATGATCAAGGCGCTCGGGTTGTGTCTCTTGACCGAATGTGCAGCCGGGATCTGCCGCGACAGCGGCGAGCCCTCGCTCGGGCTCTGGGTCGAGAACATGGGGCGGCTGGAGCTGATCGTGACGTCCATGCCGCTTGTCCGGAACGTCCTCGAGACCGTTTCCACGCTTTTGTCCGCCGGCGGCTGACCGTGACGCGGCGTGCGGTGCGTGTCCTGATCTGTGCGGTGCTTCTGCTTGCTTTATGCGTCCTTCCCGCAGCCGCCGAGGACGAGACGCAGCCTGCTTTATCCATGCCCCCTGAATACTGCGCTGTCCCGGATTATCTTCCTGGCGACGTGACGGACTTTTTGCCCGAAGGATTGTTTTCTACCGATCCGGCCGAGGCAGCCGAGGCGCTCTCGGACGTGACACGGTTTTCCGTCCTGCTGTCCACGCTTTTATCCTGCCTCGGTCTGCGCCTTGCGGACGCTTCGCGTATGCTTTCGGTGCTTATCGGGCTTCTGCTGCTCGGAACCGTTCTGCGGCGTGTCTCCGGCGCACTCGGCGGACAGGCAGACAAGGTATCCGGGTTCCTGATGAGGCTTTCTCTGTTCGGCACGGCTGCGGGGATGACCGCCGGACTTGCCGGAACGGTGACCGCGTACTTCCGACAGTTGACGTCATTGACGGCCGGTTTTATTCCCGTGATCGGCACGCTGTACGCGATCGGCGGGAACGTGACGCAGGCCGCAGCCGGTCAGGGACTGCTGGTCGTGTTCCTCGCCGTTATCGATCTGCTTTGCACGAAGCCCGCGCCGGGCATCTGCGGCGTATGTATGGCTCTGTCTCTGTTCGACGTGATCGGCACGCGCATACGCCCCGGCGCACTTTCGGAGCGTATACGGAAGACCTACGCAGGTCTTTTGGGCTTTGCCATGTTTCTTCTGTCCGCCCTGCTCGGTACGCAGACGCTCCTCTCTGCCGGACGCGACACCATACGCATGAAGGGGCTGCGATACGCCGTTTCGCAGATGATTCCCGTAGCCGGCGGTGCCGTTTCCGCGTCGCTCAACACGATATCGGCAGGGGTCACCGTTCTGCGCCGGATCACGGGGACAGCCGGGATACTGCTGCTCGGGCTTTTGCTGCTTCCGACGCTGATCGAGCTGCTGCTCATGCGGCAGGTGCTGCTGTGGTCGTCGTCCGCGGCGGAAATGCTGGATTGTCCCGAGGAGAGCCGTCTGCTCGGTGAGATCGCGGGGCTGTACGGATATATGGCCGCGGCAGCCGCCGTCAGCTCGGTATTCTTCACGCTGTCGCTTGCGCTGCTGGCGTCCTGCGCCGGCGTGCTATGAGAGGTGCAATATGTCTGACGCTTTCACAGCCTCGTTTATCCCGCTCCTGACCGTTTCCCTTGCGGCCGTGCTGATCGAGGCGTTATTTCCAGAGGACGGATCGCCCGGTCTCGCGGGTGCGCTGAGGCTGATCACGGGACTCTGCGTGCTGCTCACGCTGCTCGCCCCCCTGCGTGCCGGAACGCGATTCCTGCGTACGATCGCCGAGGGCGATCCCGAAGCGGCGGCGGATTGGCTCGAGTCCTACGGACGGGATATCGCAGGCGCCGGGGTCATAGATCCCGACCGCGGGCTTGATAATATGATAGCATCGTCCGGAGCGGACGGGATCGCCTCGTGGGTGACGGAGCAGATGAACGAGCGCTTCGGCATCCCGCCATCCTCCTGCCGGGTCATCGTTGACGCGGATTTCAGCAGCGGAAACGGATCGGATTCCGCCTTTTGCGTGCGGAGCGTCAGCATCGTCCTGTCCGGGGAAGCGATACTCAAGAACCCGCATCTCATAGAGGAGTGGATCAGCGGTCAGCTCGGCTGTGAGTGCCGGGTAGCGGTCGGATGAAAGATGAAAGGAGAAGAAATGGACGCAAAGCACGATTATTCCGGCAGGACGATGCTGCCCGTCGATACGCCGTCCGGCGTGCGGCGGGCCTTGGGCATGAAGCACTCCCTGATCCCGGTGATCCTGATCGGGTCGCTCGGGGTGATCCTTCTTCTGTGGGGATCCCGCCTGTTCCCGTCCTGCGGCGGGACCGATCCCGGAAACGACAGCGCACCGCCGGAAGCCGATCTTGGCGCGCAGACCGACGTGTACAGGATCGGGATCGAAGGAAGGATCAGGGATATATGCTCCGAGGTCACCGGCGCGGGAGAGGTATCCGTCATCGTGACGCTGGACGGCGGCTTCCGGCAGGTTTACGCGGTCGAAGAAAAAGCGGGTGCGGCAGGCGTGACGAGGACTTACGTCACGGTCGGATCCGGGTCGTCGGAGTCAGCCGTTTTCATCACCTGTGAGGCGCCTTCCGTGTCGGGGATCGGCATCGTCTGCACCGGCGGGAACGATCCGGACGTAAAGCGGGAGATCACGTCGCTGCTCTCGGCAGCGTTCTCGCTCGGGAGCAACCGGATCTACGTGACCGGAAGAAATTGAGATCATTTCCGGAATATCTCCGGACTTGTGTGCATAAAGTGCATTGAAATCAAAATCCGGAACGGAGGGCATAATCATGAATACACAAACCGGTTGGGAAAAATTCAAGGGCTTCCTTGAGCGGATCGGACGCCGCAACCTGATCATTGCGGGCGCGATCCTCATCATCGGCGCCGCCGTGGTCCTGAACGTGATCTTCTTCAACAAGCGCAATGAAGATCAGGGCTTCGACTACACGAACAGCGCCGGTATGTCGACGACCTACGGGACCAATCTGACCAACACGCAGGTCGGGGAGGATACGTCTCCCGCACAGGGCTCGGTCGACGATACGGACTCCTACTTCTCCGCGGTCGAGGTCAGCCGCAAGCGGGCGCGTGACGAGGCACTTGAGGTACTGAACGCAGTCGTCGAAAACGACAAGGCGTCCGAGGAGGTCAAAGCGGAAGCCATGCAGGAGATGGAGATGCTGGCGCAGGAGATGGCGAAGGAAGCCGATATCGAGTCCATCCTGATGGGCAAGGGCTTCGCGCAGTGCATCGCGGTCATCAGCGGAGACACGGCCAATATCGTGGTCAAGTCACCGGAAAAGCTGCAGGCGGCACAGCTCGCGCAGATCAACGCCGTCGTCTACGAGCAGACCGGCATCCTGCCTGTCGGGATTACAATCGTCCAGAAGGAATGACCGATAAAACATAAAAGCGGAGGAGCATCGCGCTGCGATGCTCCTCCGCTTTTTCCGTCAGAGCTTTATCACGTCCGTCCCGCGGACGTTCCGGTCCTGGTCTGTGAATTCTACGCGGATCTCTTTTTCCGTCAGGGTGATGGCGCCGCCGATGAATTCCTCGCCGTGCCCCGGTCTTGAGGCGCAGATGACCGGGCAGGGCTGCCCCTTGTGGTCGCGCTCTTCGCCGGGACGTGTGACGTAACAGGCGTGGACGTGTCCGCAGAGGATGGCCTCCGGACGTATGGATCCTCTGAGGATCTCGCACCACTCGGTGAATACCGGCTGTTCGATGTCAAAGGGCGGCTCAAAGGTCTGCGGGAACGGGTTGTGCACGATGACGAGGCGATGCTCCACGCCCGGCGCGGCGTACTCATGCTCCGGGTCCTGCGCGACTCTGCGCAAAAAGTCTGTTTCCCGCAGGCGGAAATCGTGACAGCAGATCGTATTGCCGTACTCGGGATGATCGTCCGGCTTGTCCTCGGCACAGTCCAGCACCACGCCCCACACGGGACCGACACGGAAGGTGTAGTAGGACCGCCCGCAGTCCGTCGGGGTGTGTTCGGCGAGCTTTTCCGCGCAGACGCCCCGGGTATCGTGATTGCCGCGAGAAAATACCGCCGGGATTTCTCCGTGCGTGATCTCTCCCGCGATGCGGTGGATGGCGGCAAAATTGCGGATATCTCCGCTGTGATCCGGGACGTCACCGTTCAGGACAAGCAGATCAAGGTCGTCCCCGAACCACGATGCGGCGCGGATGGGTGACGTGACGCGGTTGTGCGCGTCCGCCACGTGGTAGATATGGATCTCCTTACCCTCCACGGGCCGGAACGGAACGGTGAACGTCTCCGCCTCGCCGAGGTCCGAAAAATACGGCTTCCGCTCCCGAACGACCCTCCAGCAGACGGTATAGGCGCGTGCCTCATCCAACATACGTCCCGGCACCTCCATGATGTGCGTCATCGAGGAGGAGCGGAGGATGCCGTTTGAATCGTCATAGAAGCATCGTTCGCCGACCTTTACCCACATCACGCTCTCGGCCGTCACGGGCACGATGATCCGGTATCGGTCCGCCACGGCGTAGACCGTCGGGTAGGTTACGAATATATCCGGGATACTCATTTTCACGTCTCCTTTTCGGTCCGGGAGAAAAGCGCATTGCTCCCTCTCTTCTTTTTTCCGACGCTATTATACCATAAAACGCGCCGGAAAGCAAGCCTATATGTTCTCCCGATCCGGAATTATTCAGATTTCTCTTGACAGGAACCGCGCGTGATGATATACTTTCTGTAAAGAACGCCCACCCTGCGCGGGCGTGCGATCACAGGAAAGGAAGCTCGTCATGACCTTCAGAAATGAGTATCTGCCCATAGATCCCATAGAGCCGCAGACACTTTTCGGCGTCTGGGACGACAGGACCGTATCGAGGCATCTCATCGATCTGCGTCCGCTGACCGATGACAGGACTGTCCTCCGCAATCCTCACAAGGGCTGGTTCTTCCATTACGTAGACAACGGCTTCGGTCGTCCGGAATACCGCGACAAGCACCCCGCCGGGGATTATCTTGAGGATTTCCCCGCGATGAATCATCTGTACCTGCGGATCGATTGGTCCGACGTGGAGGTCGAACGGGGCGTGTACGATTTTTCAAAGCTCGACGCGGTCATGGACGAATGGGGCCCGCACGGCTTTTCGTTCGCCATGGGGATGTGCTGCTTCGAGGCCTACCCCGCCATTCCCTTCGCCACGCCGAGGTACGTGTTCGAGGACGGTGCCCGCGTATGCAGGACACCGAGGTTCGGGTATCAGCCAGATTACGGCGATCCGATCTTCCTTGAACGGCTGGAACGATTCCTTGAGGTCATGGGGAAACGCTATAACGGCGACCCGCGCATCGAGGTCATCGACATCGGCACCTACGGAACGTGGGGAGAGGGACATACCGTTTTCGGAGACGGGATCATTCCGCCCGTTTCGGTGGTCAAAAAGCATTACGATCTGCACGCCAAATACTTCCCGGACACCTATCTTGCCTGCAACGACGACCACATCGTCGGGCGGATCGCCCGCGGAGCGGATGAGGTGAATGAGATCCTTGACTACGCTGTCTCCCGCGGCTTCGGTCTGCAGGATGACTCCGCGCTTGTCGGCGGATACGCGCAGGGCTGCGGCTACGATTCGCTGCGCGCGCCGTGGGCCTTCGAGCTGCTCGGCGAACACGCGCCGAATATCATCGAGTGCGATCATTACGACGCGGTCACGCACGACCCGATCTCGCTGCCGCGCGGAGGGCTTACCCTCGTGGAGGCGCTGAAAACTGCGCGTGCCACCTTCGGCGGCTTCCATTGGTACCCGCGTGAATGGCTGGCCAACGAACGCCACGTGGCGGAGTACGCCGGAAACCGGCTCGGTTACTGGCTGTTCCTTCCCTTCATCAAGGTGCCGCCGCTCCAGAATACGGCGTGGAACGCCGTCACGTTCTGCATGGAGAATCACGGCTTCGCCGGATGCTACCGTGACTACGAGGTCACGGCGCGCCTGCGCGGCGCGAACGGCGAAAAAACCGTGCTTCTTCCGGACGTCCGGCTGTCGGAGATAGGTGCCGGCGGAAAGAAAGAATTTGAAACGCGTCTCGATCTGCGCGGACTGCCCGAAGGCGAATACGAGTTTTCCATCGGCATCCGTGACACGTCCACGGGCCGTCCCGTGCGGCTCGGTATGAAGCCGGACACCTTCGACGGCGCTTATCACACACTCACGCGCGTCCGGGTATCCGGCGTGTGACACAGGAGGCTGCGATATGAAGAATAATATGTTAAAACGTGCAGGCTGTCTGCTCCTTACCGTCCTCACCGTCCTTTCCCTGCTTGCCGCCGTTCCCCTGACGGCGGCTGCCGACGAGGCGCCGAAGAATCCGTTTGCCTGCGACGGCGTTCCCGTCAAAAAACTGACCGTCGCGGGACACGACCTTTCGGAGTACGTTATCATCCATAACGACGATTCGGCTTACACGGACTGCGCGGAGCATCTCGCGCGGTATCTGCTGTCCTCGACCGGCATCGACGTGCCGCTGAAGCCGGATACGGATACGCCCGTCGGGCAGACTGAGATCCGCGTGGGATACACGAACCGCGATACCGACCGCGTATCCGCGGCACGGGCATCGCTCGGAGAAGACGGATACCTGATCATGTCCGAGGGCAGCTCGCTGTTCATTTCCGGCGCGACCGCGCGCGGCACCTGCAACGGCGTCTACTCTTTCCTTGAGGATTACGTCGGCGTCCGGTTCTTCACCAGAACGCTGCGTCCCGCGGTCCCCGCGGACCTCGTTGAGATCCCCGGAGACCTGAACGTCACCTATGTGCCCCGCTTCTCCTACCGGCGTGACAACTGGCCCGACACGCTCGACAACTGGGTCTGCGCCAACAAGCTCAACGGCAACACCGGCACGATGATCGGAGGCGGCGTCGGGAACGTCGACTACGAAAACAAGTACGGCTCGGTCAACTTCTACTCCTTCACAAGCACCATCGGCGTCTGGACGGAGACGAAAGGCGGCACCAACAAGCAGCCGTGCCTATCCGACGAGACCAACTATCAGAACGCGCTGAAGAATATACGCGACGCGCTTGCCCATAATCCGGGACACCTCGTGTCCGTCTCACCGTATGATTCCGACGTCAACGTGGGCGGATGCCATTGCGCCGCCTGCAAGGCCGTCAACGATGCCGAGGGCAGCGAAATGGCGACGCTGCTCCTGTTCTGCAATCGTCTTGCCGACGATCTCAAGGATGAATACCCTGACGTAAAGATCCACACGCTCGCCTATCACTACACGGCGAAGCCGCCGAAGACGATCAAGCCCGATGAACGCGTGATCGTACAGTTCGCGCCGATACAGGCCTGCTACGCCCATCCGCTCGGCAAGTGCGACAGCTCCTCCTATAAATCGGAGGAATCCTTCGCGTACCTGAAGGAATGGGCCGCGCTCTGTGACCGCGGCAATCTGTGGATCTGGGACTATAACGCGCCCTTCGGCTATACGCTTGCCCCGTTCACCAACTACGACGTGCTGTATGAAAACGTACACACCTATGCCTCCCTCGGCGTCGGCGGCGTGTTCATGGAATGTGTTTCAAGCACCGAGCTGGGTCAGTTCACCGAGCTGAATCACTACCTGCTCGGCAAGCTGCTGTGGGATCCCGACATGACGAAGGAGGAATACTACCGTCACATGGACGAGTTCCTGCAGGCTTACTACGGCGACGGCTGGTCCTATATCCGCACCTACATCGACAAGCTTTCCGCGCGGCAGGCGTCCGGTCACTACGGTATATGGGATGATGCCGCAGCCGTGTGGCATTTTGACGGCAGCGACGCCGACGACAGCCTGATGGCAGAGCTGCGCGGTCTGTGGACTTCCGCTCTCGCGGCCGTCCCGGAGGACAGCGAATACTGTTCTCACGTTGAAAAGTCCCGGATCCACGCACTTTACGCCGACCTTTGCCAGCAGACGCAGGCCCGCTGCTCCCTCACCGCGGTCAGCGAGCTTCGCAAGCTGATGCAGAAATACGACGTCACCTCGCTCGGCGCACATTCGACCGTCGGCGTCGCGCAGGTATTCAACAGCATCCCCTCGGGAGCAAACAGCGACGTCTATAAGGAGCGGCAGGATTCTCCCGACGTATACTATGCCATGGGCCCGGACGAGCTTCTCGGCGAAGCATCCATGATCAACGACTGTGAGATGTCGCAAATGACCGAGGAGGATGTGACCTTCCTCCGCATGACGGGCAAGCGCGATCCGTACGCGAACTACCCCAACGGCACGATCTGCCTGTCACAGGGTGCGCGGTTCGTGGTGCTGATCTACCGCTCCGACAAGGAGCAGACGGGACGGATGTACTCCTCCATCACGACCCTGAACGGTCAGATCGTCACGGAACAGCAGGACTACGCGCTGGAGAACACCGACGGCGCGTTCAAGTGCGTGCTGGTAGAATTCACACCGGAGGAAGCCCGCACGGCGAACGACTTCCGCTTCGATCCCGTTGACGGCGCCAAGATACGCAACGTCTCGCTGGACGTGGCCGGGCTTTACTTCTTCTTCAACGAGGACGCCGCGCGGTCGTTCATCGCCGCCTATGAGGCCGGTGAGATCGGGACACAGCCGGAAACGGAACCGGAAACAGAGCCTGACACCATGCCCGAAACGAGTGCCGGAAGCGGCTCGGCTGCGGATGAGACGGCTTCCCCCGGCGCGGAATCCGATACGGGAACGCAGACCGGCGGATGCTCGAGCGTGACGGCACTTCCCGCTCTGCTCGCTGCGATCCTGATCCCGTTGCTCGCTCCTGTCATCGGAAAGCGGAAACATGAATAAAGAATCGGCTGCCCTGCGAGGGGCAGCCGATTTGATTCCGGTCGATCAGAATATCTCGAATGTGAAAACCTTTGTGTACGCCGTTTTGCCGTGGTTGGCTTTCACGGTCAGGCTCACCGAGCTGACCTCGCAGCCCAGCGGGATCAGGACGTTCCGCCTGATATTGTCCCTGAAGTCGAAGCTCCTGCTTTCCGCGCCGCTGACCACGGTGACGGTAAAGTCGGACGCCAGCGTCGGCGGAAGTCCCATCAGGGGGGACGACTCCAGCTGATTCGCCCGCATGATATGCGTTTTCTCTACGGAATGCACGTCGTACGTCGACCGCGCAAGATCACTGTCAAATACGAGCTTGATGCCGGACGCGCGGACCGGCTCCGCGAAAGTCATCGTCACCGTCTGGCCGTTCGGAACGTAAGCTCCGTTTTCTTCACCGGGAAGATCCCGGTCTCGTCCGTTCATCAGGACGGGATGAGATGCGGCGGCAGACAAATTCCCGGGTATGATCCTTCGTTCAACGTGCGGCAGGAAGCAGTCGTGCCGGAGCAGCGTCTGCTGGATCTCGTCGATGTACGCGGACGCGCCGCGCGGAGTCACGCCGTGCCGCACGCAGACGGAAGCCGCCGCGCCGACGGCGTGGCCGAGCGTCGAGCAGGTGCCCATGACGCGGGCCGAGGACATCGCCATGTGCGTCATGCTGACGTTGCGTCCGGCAAAGAACAGGTTGGAAATGTTCACGGAATAAAGGCAGCGGTACGGGATGCCGTAGGGCTTCACGGGTATCGAATAGTTGCCGCGGCTGCCGTCCCAGCCCTCCGGCATATGGTCGTCCAGCGGCCAGCCGCCGTAGGCGACCTCGTCCGGGAACGCCCGGCCCTCCGCTACGTCGTTTGCCGTCATCACGTAATCGCCCGTCATGCGGCGTGACTCACGCTTGGCCGCGAGCATACCGATGAAGTCAAGCTCAAGGTTGTCGGCGGGATACCGGCCCGAATTCTTGATCGTATCCCAGATGCCGAGACAGACGGCAATCAGGCGTTTATTATAGTCCTCGGCCTTCCCTATGACGTCGTCCATGCCGCCGATCTCGATATACCAGAAATTCTCTCCGGGGTTCCGCAGATCCACGCCGCGCTCCCGCAGCTTTTCTACGGGTACGCGTTCGGCCCATTCGGGCGCGTGGAACGGTACCGGATGCCCGACCTCCCGCGCCTGCAGCAGGCAGCTGTTCCCCATCGTTCTGAGGTCCGCGTCCCTGTGTGTACGCATCATGGACTCCCCGTACTCGTCGAGGCTCTCCCTGCCGTACATGAAGTCCGCGCCGGTCAGCGGCGCGAGGACGCTGTCACCGGAGCAGTCCGCGAACAGCTTGGCCGTGACGGTATACAGCGTCTGCGTGGTCATCTGGTAGGCCGTTACCGAACGGATCGTTTCACCGTCCGTTTCCGCCGCGAAGCAGGTGCAGTTCAGAAGGCTCGTCAGACGCTCGGTGCGCGTCGCCTTGGCGTACAGCAGCGTATCCCAGATCGCGTAGTTCTTGGTCGGATTGTACCGTAGATTCTCCAGCGCGAGCTCCTCCACGAGTCCCGCTTCGCGCACGGGGGCCTCCTGCACGCCGCAGATCCACATCCGCACTTCACCCGAGGCGTTTCCGCCCGGTACGGGACGCTCGTGGATCAGGACCACGTCAAGACCCTCACGCGCTGCCGTCACGGCCGCACACAGACCAGCCATGCCACCGCCTACGATGCAGAGATCGCACTCAAGACGCTTTTCCGTAAGTCCGTTCTGTTTCATGACGCATTTTTGCCGTCAGCGGTAGCTGAGGAACACGAGCATATCGGTCTCCCCTCGGTTTGCGAAGGAAGAGTAGGGGATGCAGCGGATGACCGCGGGCTCGAATTTCTCTTCAAGCGGCGCGTACAGGTCGTCGGATACATTCAGCCTTCTCCAACCCTCGACGGTCAGGACGGGCAGACCGCTCACGTCGTTGACGTCGATCTTTGCGTCGGCAGCTTTTTTTCTGTCGAATGTAAGCGTATGCAGATCGCCCTCGTGATCCACGCCCTCCACGCAGTAGACGACCGGACCGCGGCGGAGCGCGGCCTGACCGATGTTGCGGACGACGCCCACGTTGGTACCCGCAAGCTCGGGCTTCATGTCAAATTCAACGGTCACGCAGCCGGGTCCGAAGGACGCGTAGCCGTTTACCATATCGTACGGCGCGTCCGCGGTGAACGAGCGGCACCATCCGGGGATACGGACGCAGATCGGCACGTTCGCACGTATCTCCACCCTGCCGCTGAACGGGTAATCCGTCGTCTGGGTGACGGTCATGCCGTCCTTTGCAAAGGTGCTGCTGCCGAACTGGTTGACGTAGACCTTCCCCGTCTTCTCATCCCACGCGTAGAAATATTCACCGAGAGAGGCAAGCACGCGGTTGAGGTTGGGCGGGCAGCAGGAGCAGCCGAACATCCGTACACGCTGCGTGATGGGCCAATGCTCGTGATCGTGCGTTGCCGTGATGCGTCTGCGCTCGGTCATGTAAATTTCAAGCGGATTCTCGTAGAAGAATTTTTCACCGTCGAGAGAGAGACCGGACAGGGCGCCGTTGTACATCTCGAGCTCTACGATGTCGGCGTACTTCGACGGATGCTCCGGGTCGGCCTTCAGCATCCTGTTCGCAAAGAACATAAGGCCGAGGGACGCGCAGGTCTCGGTGTACGCGCGGCTGTTCGGAAGATCGTAGGGGATGGTGAAGGCCTCACCGATGTTGGTCGACCCGATGCCTCCGGTGATATACATCTTGCGGTTGACGGTATCCTCGAAAAGATCGCGGCAGGCGGACAGAAGCTCTTCGTCGCCCGTCTCCTCGGCGAGATCGGTCATGCCTGAGTACAGATACATGGCGCGGACGGAGTGTCCTGCCGCCTCACGCTGCCGACGGATGGGCGCGTGGGACTGCGCGTAGTGCGCCTCGTCGAAGATCTGCTTTTCGTCATTGTCGGGCTGCCCGCGGTTCTCAAGGAAGAACTGCGCCAGCTCAAAGAATTTCTTCTTTCCCGTGGTACGGTACATTTTGAAAAGCGCAAGCTCTATCTCCTCGTGGCCGGGTGTACGGTAGGGCGCGCTCTTATCGATCATGAACACCTTCGTGATATAGTCCGCGTACTTTTCCATGATCTTGAGGAAGCGGTCGCTGCCCGTTGCGCCGAAGTACGCGCAGGCGGCCTCCATCAGATGTCCCGCGCAGTACAGCTCGTGCCAATCCCGGACGGTGAATCGCTTATCGGGCGCGACGACGGTGAAATAGATATTGAAATATCCGTCCTCGCCCTGATTCTGTTCTATGCAGTCGATCAGCGTCTCGATCTTGTCCCGCAGCCCGGGAACGTCCTCACGGGAAAGGACGTAAGCGGCGCTCTCCATCCACTTGGCGACGTCGGAATCCCAGAAGAAATGCGGCTGGTTGGGCATACCCGGCTTCCAATCACATCTGAAGGCGTCGATGCGCCCCGTTTCGACGAATCGGTCATATACGGCGGGGATGGTCACATCCCTGTTGAGGTCCTCTTTTGTTTTCCAGAAGCCGCCCGTAAGGCGGACGCACCTGTAATCGGTTTTCATGAAGAATACCTCCCTGAATCTTGATACTTCAATTTTACAGTTTCCGCACCTGTTTGTCAAGTCTTTTTGAAAAAAGTATGCGGACATCCGTATACAGTCCGTGCCGGCTTCCCGCGGGAGTGACAAAAAAGGATAACAAATTTTTTCTGACACATTGCAAAATCCACGGGAATATGATATAATGCGTATGTTTAAGGCATTACCGCACAATGATGACGGTACAGATGCGCCGTCAGAAATTTCGTC
>JAKSPU010000029.1 GCA_024404505.1 Clostridia bacterium | reverse complement strand
TAAGCCCTTCTTTCAAGAAGGGCTTAAGCGGGGCGCGGGGCAGAGCCCCGCACGTATCTTATCCGATGACAAACTCCCCGAAAAAGTCGGGGCGGTGGAAGTCCGCCTTCGGCAGGGCGACGGGATTCCACATACCGTAATGAGGGACGGGAGTATCGTCGCCGCACTTGTAAAAGTTCCCGGAGAAACGGTAACCAGACTTGAATACCGCCGGATCCATGCCGTAGATCTTCCCGAGTAGCGCGGCCGGGATCACCGCGGTCAGCACCCAGCCGTCGGGACCGATCTCACCCGTAACAGCCGGCAGATCGCCGCCCGTCAAATCACGGATCGGCGTGCGGTCATAGCGGTCAGGGCCGATGCAGGACAGCAGCGTGCCCTTGGCATTCATCTCCATGTTCATATAACGGGGATCTCCGGCCTGCCATGCGGCAAAGAACTCCATGCAGGAATCCGTGTATACAGGCTCGTTGTACTGCGTGTAAACAGCCTTCGGCGCCTGCTCGGCACAGGTCATACGCAGAATAAATCCGAGGTTCTCGATAAATACCAGCCTTGCTTCGGTCGCCGGCTCCCAGCCTCCCGTCTCCCAGCTGAAGGTGTCCACCTTCGCCGCGGCGACGGCAGACCACTCCACCTTTTCGGGAGCGGTCCCGGCAGGGAGGGCTGTGATGACATAAGTCTTTCTATCCACTGCTGCAGTCATTCCTTTCAGTCAAAGTATCCGAGGCGGTAGAGCAGCTCGGCGGTCAGAACACCGCCGCCGGCGGCACCGCGCAGCGTGTTGTGGGACAGACCCACAAACTTGTAGTCAAAGAAGCTGTCCTCGCGCAGACGACCCACCGTCACGCCCATGCCGCCGTAAATGTCCCGGTCAAGAGCGCACTGCGGACGATTGTCCTCTTCAAAGTAGGTGACGAACTGCTTGGGTGCGTGCGGAAGCTCCAGCTCCTGCGGCAGGCCCTTGAAGTCGGCCCACGCCTTGAGAATCTCCTCCTTGGTGGGCTTGTTCTCGAACTTAACGAACACGGCAGCGGTATGACCGTCGGTCACAGGCACGCGGATACACTGCGTGGTGATCAGCGGGGCCTCCGCCTTGACGACCACGCCGTTCTCGACCTTGCCCCAGACGCGCAGCGGCTCCTGCTCGGATTTCTCCTCCTCACCGCCGATGTACGGGATGACGTTGTCCGTCATCTCCGGCCATTCGCGGAAGGTCTTTCCTGCGCCGGAGATCGCCTGATACGTCGTGGCGACGACCAGCGTCGGCTTGTATTTCAGTAGGGGCGTCAGCGCGGGCACGTAGGATTGGATGGAGCAGTTCGGCTTGACGGCAATGAAGCCGCGCTTGGTGCCGAGGCGGGCGCGCTGATGCCCGATCAAGGACAGATGGTCGACGTTGATCTCAGGGATCAGCATGGGGACGTCGGGCGTCCAGCGGTTGGCGCTGTTGTTGGACACGACGGGGATCTCGGCCTTGGCGTACTTCTCCTCCAGCGCCTTGACCTCATCCTTCTTCATATCCACGGCGCAGAACACGAACGAGCAGAGCTTGCCCATCGCTTCGACGTCCTCGGCGTTGATGACGATCATCTTCTTCACCTGCTCGGGCATGGGTGTCGACAGCTTCCAGCGGCTGCCGACCGCCTCCTCGTAGGTCTTGCCGGCAGAACGGGGCGAAGCAGCCAGCGCGGCGATCTCAAAGTACGGGTGATCAGCGAGGAGGGTCAGGAAACGCTGACCGACCATACCGGTGGCGCCGACGACGCCGACCTTCATTTTCTCTTTGACAACAAACTGGTCCATAACGGTTACCTCACAATTACATGATATAGAGTACGGCAATGCTCTGCCGGAGATGCAGCATTTTATTATAGCATATTCCCGCCGATTTTGCAAGTACTGTTTGCAAATCCCGCAAAATTTCCGGGCGTCAGATTGTATGAAATTTTTTCGGCAAAAGTACTCAAAAATAGGGATATTTTTCTCTGCGCAAAGTGTTGAAAAAGCAAAAGAAATATGATATAATAAGGTGTTGTGTTTTTTGAACGCGGAGGTGAAGCCAAGATGGAACATAAAGAATCCTTACCGGCCTGCGGTCTCAAGCAGGGGTTCGACAACGACAGGTACATTGAACTTCAGTCATCCCGGATCCGCAAGCGGATCAACGATTTCGGCGGAAAGCTGTACATGGAATTCGGCGGAAAGCTGTTTGACGATTACCACGCGTCCAGAGTGCTGCCCGGCTTCCATCCCGACAGCAAGCTCAAGATGCTGTGCGCCCTCCGCTCCGACGCGGAGATCGTGATCGCCATCAACGCAGCCGACATTGAAAACAGCAAGTACCGCGAGGATCTCGGCATCACCTACGACAAGGAGGTCATGCGCCTCATCGACAGCTTCCGTGAGGTCGGCCTGTATGTGGGCAGCGTGGTCATGACGCGCTACAACGGCCAGCGGGCCGCAGACGCCTTCAAGAACGCCATGGAGTCCATGGGTGTCAAGGTATACCGTCACTACCCCATCGAGAACTATCCCAAGGACGTGGGCCATATCGTCAGCGAAAACGGATTCGGGCGCAACGAGTACATCGAAACGACCCGCTCCCTTGTCGTCGTCACGGCGCCCGGTCCCGGCAGCGGCAAGATGGCGACCTGCCTCTCGCAGCTGTACCACGACAACAAGCGCGGCATCAAGTCCGGGTACGCCAAGTTTGAGACGTTCCCGATCTGGAGCCTGCCGCTCAAGCATCCGGTCAATCTGGCGTATGAGGCGGCAACCGCCGACCTTGACGACGTAAATATGATCGACCCCTACCATCTGGCCGCATACGGCGAGACCGCGGTGAACTACAACCGCGACGTGGAGATCTTCCGCGTGCTGGAGGCTATGATGACGCGCATTTTCGGCGAGTGTCCGTACAAGTCCCCGACAGATATGGGCGTGAATATGGCCGGATTTGCGATCACGGACGACGCTGCCTGCTGTGAGGCGGCCAAGCAGGAGATCCTGCGGCGCTACTTCAAGACGGCCTGCGCGCGGACGCGTGACAACAACGATTCCAATGATCTGCGCAAAATCGAGCTTCTGATGCAGGAGGCAGGCATTTCCGACACCGACCGCAGCGTGGTCCCTGCCGCGCGTGCAGTGGCCGAGCGGACCGGCAAGCCCGCCACCGCCATCCGCCTGCCGGACGGTCATATCGTGACCGGCAAGACGACCGATCTGCTGGGCGCGTCCTCCGCGGCCCTGCTCAACGCGCTCAAGTATGTGACCGGCATCCCGGACGAGATCGACCTGATCTCCCCCGAGGTCATCCAGCCCATCATGCACCTCAAGGTCGAGCATCTCGGCAGCCGCAACCCACGTATGCACACGGACGAGTTGCTGCTGGCGCTGTCCATCTGCGCTGTCACCGACCCGAACGCCTCGCTGGCGATGGAATCGCTGTCTGAGCTGCGCGGCAGTGAGGTCCATTCGACCGTCATCCTTGCCCACTGCGACGAGAAGCTGTTCGGCAAGCTCGGCACCTACGTCACGGCGGACCCCGTATTCGAGGACAAGAATCTGTACCACGGCTGAAAGGCCGCAAGCCGGCGGATCCCGGCCTTTCCGGCCTGCCATCGTCAAAACGCATAGAAACGCCTCGCCCGTTTGCTGAAAAATTGCTGATTTTCTTTCGGAAAGCTCTTGACAAACCGCTCGCCTTATGGTATAATAGGCAAGCGGTTTGAAAAAGGGCTTATGCGAGTGTAGTTCAATGGTAGAATCCCAGCCTTCCAAGCTGGTCGCGTGGGTTCGATTCCCATCACTCGCTCCATCTGCACCTTTAGCTCAGCTGGATAGAGCAACTGCCTTCTAAGCAGTAGGTCGAGGGTTCGAGTCCCCCAAGGTGCGCCATTCCGGGCACCCGAAATCCCGATTCAGCACCGCGCCGCGTTTCCCTTATATGGTGGGTATAGCTCAGTTGGCTAGAGCGCCAGGTTGTGGCCCTGGAGGTCATGGGTTCAAGCCCCACTACTCACCCCATAAGAAGCACCCCGTCAGTCGACGGGGTGTTTTTTTACGCTTTCCCGCCTCGTAGACGCGTCAATTCCGTGTATTCCACATCTTTTCAACAATCTATTGACTTTTCCACAAAAATGCGATATAATAAAGTAAAATCATCCATTTCATGTGAATAGGAGAATATACCCGTGGAAAAAATCAGGATCGGTGAAAAGATCCGGCTGCTTCGCAAGAAGAATGACGTCACGCAGGATCAGCTGGCAGGCTATCTGGGGGTGACGCCGCAGGCTGTGTCCCGCTGGGAGTCCGGTATCTGCTATCCGGACATGAGTTCCCTGCCCGCCATTGCCGACTATTTCAGCGTCAGCATGGACGAGCTGCTGTGCTACACCAACAATCAGAAGGAGCAGAAGGTACGCGATTATCTCGACCGGGCTGACGCCTTGATCGAGGACGGACATATCGTCGAGGCGCTGGAGCTGCTGCGGACAGCCATGGCGGAGATTCCGTCCAGCTCGGCTCTGCAGCTGGAGACTGCGCAGGTGCTGTCCCTGTACGCCTCTATGGTGGGAGAAAAAGCCGGCGGGCGGACCGGCACCGCGCAGGCGGCGATCCAGACCGCGCTGGGTGAGGCGGTGTCTCTGTGCCGCCATATCCTTGAGGACTGCACCGACGACAGGCTGCGCGACGAGACCAAAAAGACGCTCTGCGACGTCTACGCGCACCAACTCGGGGACGGCGTACAGGCGCTGGAGATCGCCGACCGCTTCCACGGCATGGCATACAGCCGCGAGATCATCAAGGCAACGGTGCTGACGGGCGACATGGCGTTTGAGCAGGCACAGAAGAACCTGATCCTGTTTGCGGACAACATCTGGTGGCATCTGTACAACCTCGCCTGCGTGCCCGACATATCGGGAGACAAGTACACGGTCGATCAGAAGATCGACATTCTGAAGAAGGGCATGGCCGTCTTCTCGGTCATTTTTGAGGATCAGCCGCTGTTCTATGCGGACAGGTTGGCAAATTCCTGCCGTCAGCTGGCGATCCTGTATCTGTCGAACGGTGATACGGACGCCGCGCTCGGCATGATCGAGCAGATGGCAGACTATGCGGTCGCCTTCGACAGCCGTCCTGATTCCGGGCGTTACTCTTCCGTGCTCATCGACCGCGTGGAATACGACAAGTCCGCGGACAGCGAGGACCGCGGTGTCAATCCCGCGCAGAGCAAGTGTGCCCGCCTCGCAGCCGGCCTTGCTTCCACGCGTGCCTTCCAGCCGATCCGTCAGGAGCCCCGCTTCCGTGCAGCCGTCGAGCGCATGAGCAGCTACGCGGACAAGGTTTAAAACGCCCATAGTTACTGAATCATTTATCAAAAGGAGATACAAAACATGGAAAAGATCATGAACGTGACCGGAATGATGTGCCCTCGCTGCGAGGCGCGCGCGCAGAAGGCTCTGGAGGCGCTGCCCGAGGTCGAAAAGGCCGTGGCCGACCATAACGCGAACAAAATCGTCGTCACGCTGAAGGCGTCGGTATCCGACGAGGCCCTCAAGGCCGCCGTCGAGGGCGCCGGATATCAGGTCGGGGAGATAAAGTGAAGTATATAGTGGGGGCGCTGCCCCACCCCCCGCTCAAGGACTTTTATACAGAATAAAAAATGGCCGAGGTAGAGTTGAACAGAACCTCGGCCAATCTTTTTTTGAAAGTTCTTGGGATCCATAAACCCTTCTTTCAAGAAGGGTTTATGCGGGGCGTGGGGCAGAGCCCCACGTATCCGTTTATACGCGATACGTTTCCGTGATCCGGAGGTTGGTGCAGCCGTAAGGGATCAGGCGCTTGACCTCGACGGGGCCGGTCGGCTCGTGGCTGTCCGGCGTCGGGGCGCATATATTGCCTTTCTCACGCCAAGCGACCGGTGCCATAGGCACGTCCAGCCAGACAGGCGGCGCGGAGGGCGTGAACGGAGCTGTGAAGTCCTGTTCGCCTGGGACGAATCTGCCCTCGTCTGCCGCGAAGGCATACGCCCATCGCGTAGTCGGTTCGACTCTGTAATCACAGTAGGGGAATTTGCGCGGTACGCCGGCTGCTTCATACTCGACGGGCGTCCACTTTTCACCGATCGGCAGGGCGTACAGCAGCGGTCCGCGCCAGACGGTGAACAGCTCATCGGGACGCGCCTCACAGGCAGTCTCAAAGGTCAGCTGCACGCGGATAGTCGATGATCCCTCCCAGCGGCGGGTGATATCGACCATTTCGCCCGGATTCACGGGCTTGCCGTTGACGATAGCGGACACCGCGCAGGACGGGATCCGCAGGCGCAGCGTGAAGTACACGCCCGCCCCGGCGTCTACACGGTAGGTCAGCGAATCGCGGAACGGGTATCCCGTTTCCAGCGCGACCTTCACCGGCACGCCGCGCACGGTCGTCGTCAGCTCGGACGGCAGCAGCGCACAGGACGCGATACCGTCTTCAAAGCGCATGAAGGAGGTCAGCGCGAGCTTCGGGAAGCCTTGATTGAAGTTTGCGGTGCAGCAGCCGTAGTTCGGCTCGAGTCCGAATACGATGGAATCCGGGCCGTTGGCGCGGAAGGTGGCCGCATCTACCGGCACGGCCGCGATCTGGTTGGAAAGCTGGTCGTACTGGTGCGTCCACATATCCGGGCTGCACGTCGCCGGCAGCGCGTTGAACGCCGTCGTTTCAAGGCGGTCGATCCAATACGGGTTCCCGGAGATCGAGAAGAGCTGCTCGTAGGAGTACATGGCCTCCACGACCGAGCATAACTCTGCCCCGTGGACCGGGCTCCGGCCCGCCAGACATTCATCTCCGGAGAAGTGACGGCACGCCATACCGTGCTCGTTCAGCAGCTTGTTCATTGCGAACAGCGCGAACTCATCCGGGTCGACGCCGTTGATGCGCGACATCAGCGCCTCGGACTTGAGCATCATGCCGACGTTGACGACGTGCGTCAGGAAGTCCCAGCCCGTCGTCAGATGCTCCCAGAGGGAGGAACGGACGACGCTGTTCCAATCGACGCCCTGCGCCCGCAGCTTCAGGCACAGGTCGATCAGCCACTCCTCGTGCGTGCGGTCATACAGCCACAGCGCCGGGATCACGCCCTCAAACCAGCGGGAACTTCCCCAATTCCGCAGCGTGTTCCCGTTCAGGAAGGCGTTCAGCTGCCGGAGTGCCTTCGTGAGGCATCCGACGGCGCGTGTATCACCGGAGCAATCGGCATAAACCGTCAGCACCTTGCACATGAGCAGCGCGGCCCACGTATCGTATTGTCCGCGCTCCTCCGGGCGGCAGGGACACAGCCAGCCGTCTTCGGCCTGCGCGTCCATGATGGCGTCCATATACTTCTTCGCCCGTGCGATCATATCGGCGTCGTCCAGCAGATAGGCCAGCGGGATGAAGCCGTCAAGCCAATACGGCACGCGCTCCCAGCCCTCGCGGTCGCCGCCGATCCACGCGCTTCGCTGCACGTCCGGCCAGACCTGATCGAGATGTCCGGACAGCCCGTCAGCCTGTATCCTCAACTGCGTTTTCATCCAGCCTGCCGGCTTCAGCTCGTTCGTCGTGTAGAATTCATACGCGTTCTTCCGTATCATTTTGCTTCTTCCTCCCTGCGTGTGAACTGCCGGAACGCATGACCGAGATCACGCGTCCTGTCCTGATCGTCAAAGGCATGCCACGCCACAACGCGGCGGTGGGCTTTATCAAATTGGAATCCCTGATTGTACATACCGCCCGCACCCCACATTTCATTGCCGATGCGGCACATTCCGTATCCGTAATTGGTTATCTCGTCCGCCGGGGGATCCAGCTGCGCGCGGGACCATGCCTCGGAGAAGATGCGTCTCTCGCCCCACAGGCCGTCATTCATGTACAACCAGCCGATCTTGGCCATGTCCTCGGTCCGCAGGTACAGGCCCGTGCCGCCGACCGTATGACCGTTCACGTCCCGGCTCCACGCGTTGACGTGACAGCCGAGCGGGACGAACAGTTCCTTCTGCAGGAAGGCCTCCATGTCCATGCCGGTGATTTTTTCCACGATGCGGCCGAGGATATAGTAGCTGGCGTCCGAATAGACGAACTCCCTGCCCGGCGTTCCGGTCACGGGGATGGCGAACAGCGTATGCAGCCACTCCGGATCGGCCCACAGATGGGCATTGGTCATGTCATAATCCACGCCGTATGCCGCGCCCGTGCGGTGACGGCACACAAGATCCACGGTCAGGTCTCCCCACTTCGGGTCCGTGCCGTGGATCAGATACGCCCCGAGGTACTGCCCGAGCGTGTCCGTCATGCGGAGCAGACCGCGGTCGCACAGGATGCCCGCAGCAGCAGCCGACACGGATTTGGCGACGGAGTAGCAGTCGTGCGCCGGATTGCCCGGGCGAAAATCCGTTTTCTCCATGTGGAACAGGCCCTCTCCAGGGGTCAGCGGTTCCTCCAGCGTCACGACGGAGTAAAAGATCCCCTCGCCCTGCTGACGTCTGACCTCCCCGACCATACACTCGTGAAACGCGCTCATATCGTATCGCTCCTTCCTGCTCTGTCCTCCGCCCGCAGACGGTCGTACAGGTTGATGACTTCAAGTCCGTTCTTCAAGGCGTAGGTGAACGTATACGCCGTGCCGCCCGTGCTTTTGGCGCAGTAGGCGACGCAGACGTCACTGCCGGTCACAAGGCAGCGGTCCCGCTCCAGCATACAGCCGTCGATGTAGCGGTCAAAGAGGTATTTCACCTCGTCCGCGCGCTGCTCGATGTACCGGTAGGTGCGGACGCTCGGCTCGTTCCACTTGGCGGTCTGGTCCCGGCAGGGCAGGATCAGCACGAGCCGGAGGTCCGTCAGCTCATCACGCATGGTCAGTACCTTGAGCGCCGCGACCATATCGAAGCCGAGTGCGCCGCCCGCCCGGAATTCCCGCGCCCCCCGTGCGTACAGCTCCCGGATCACGCGCTCAAGCTGCCCCGGAAGGCGAACTGCGTCCGCGGGGGCAATATCGCGGTGTCCGGTAAAGCAAACCGTCCTGATGTTTTTCTCCATGTCAGTTCCCTTCCGCGTCCACGGTCGTGCGGAATATATCCAGATCGCCGGACGTGCTGTCGAACTCAAACTTCATGCTGCCGTCGCCGAAGGTGTATTTTCCCTTCTTGTAGGTCACGCTGAAATCATGGATATTCACGTCGGCCGATGCCGTATCCGCGTCCAGCACAAAGCCCCTCAGCGCATCGGGCAGGAACACGGTCACGGGACCGCTCACGGTTTCGATATCCAGCTCGTCGGCGGGCGCGGTCAGCGTGAGCGTCACGCGACCGGAGGTATTGTCGATCTCCATACTGTCCGTGGAGCCGGTAAAGCGGGTCTGTCCGCTCGCGGTGTTAAGCTCGGTGACTCCGAACTTGCCATCGAGGACGATGTCCCCGGACGCCGTGTCAGCCCAAAGCGTTGCGGCGGAGCCCGTCATCCGGATCATGCCGCTCGCGGTGTCGAACGTTGCTTTTTCGTATGCCCCGTTGACGGTAATATCCGCCGAGGCAGTGTTGATTTTCAAGTACTTCGCATTGATCTGCACGGTCACGCTGCCGGATTCCGTGTCCACGTATATGCCTTGTGTAAAGTCTTCGATCCACGCAGCCGGGACCTTGACCGTAAGCTGCTTGTCCTGCGTCATGCGCAGATTCTGCGTGGGCTTCGTATATTTGATATATAGCCTGTTTTCGATCACAGCCCGGCGCAGGGCATCCGTTTCCTTAACCTCGCCCCCGTTGGCCCACGTTTCGGTGATCGACAGCTCGTCGTCGGACGTCGGGACGATGCGCACGTCGCCCGCTATCCAATCTATATCCAGGCCAGTGACCTTTTCGGACACGGTGCCGCCGCACGCGGTATACACGGAATCGTCATAACCGATAATATGGCGAGGTATCGAGATAGCCGGAACGATATCGAAGAACTGCAGGACCGACACGACGGCTGCCGCGAGCAGTGCGGCGGTCACAAGTCCGGCGATGACCCACAGCGCGATTTTCCAGCCGAGAGACAGCCCCCGGCGCGGTTGCTTTTTTTCAGTGTCACTCATGATGTCGTTACCTCCCGTATCTGATCCCGCATAAGCGTTTTTCTACTTGAATTATATCACGCGCTTCCTTTCCTGTCAAGATGTATCGGAAAAATGGCTGCTTTCAGACCGTCGGTGCTGACCTCTTTCCCCTCTCGGCTTCCGGCCTCATCCTGCGGGACGGCGGCTCCATGCCGACGCGTAGCTTTCCTTTTATCCATTCCCCGTATAAAAGTTCTTGAAGATTCTCAAGAAACTTCTTTCAAGAAGTTTCTTGAGCGGGTGCAGGGCAGCGCCCTGCAAACGTAATCTTGTCCCCCAAAAAGAGCCCGACCCTTGCGGGTCGGGCTCAGATCAAGCCTTATTGTGGTAAGACTTTAAATCGTTCAGTGCTTCTTCTTGAGAGCCACGGCAGCAGCCACAGCGGTCAGGATCAGAGCAGCGCAGCCGCCGATAACGGACTTGCAGCCCTCATCAGCAGCGGTGGTGTCGGCCTCGCCGGTACCATTGGTCGTGTCAGCCTCGCCGGTAGTGGGCTCGGTAGCAGCAGGCTCGGTAGCGGGCTCAGTGGGAGCAGCAGTCTTGGGCTCGGTGGGAGCGTCAGTCTTGATCTCGCCCTGAGAATTGACATAGGCCATGGTGTAGTTCACGGCATCCTCAACGGTCTTGAAGGTAGCAACGTAGCAGATATCGAAGCCATCCTCAGCGTCAGCGGAAATGCCTGCAAAGTCGTAACGGAAGCTGTGGATCTGACCGACGAAGTTCTCGTAGTCGGTGAAATCGCTGATGACGAGGTCGTAGATGTCATCCTCGATCTCCCACTCGTAGTCGTAGTCGATCATCCAACCCTCATGGTTGGTGTCACCGGGGGAGACAACCTTACCGGCGCAGTAGTAGATCTGACCGTCGTTACCGTAGTAGTTGCGGAGCAGCATAGCGACAACGGGGAAGTCCTCGCCGTAGTGGTTGATGGAAGCCTTGATACCCCACTGGAAGAAGAAGGCAGAACCGATGGAAGACTCAACGCGGAAGGTGTTATCACCCTTGGGGGTAATGGTGCAGTTCTGGCAGCTGGGCATCTTGGTGGAGGAAGACAGGGTAGCATCGAGGACTGCAACAGGAGTGTTGGCAGCGATGGTATCGGGCATGATTCTCTCGCCGGGGATATTGTTGTTGGGATCGGGATCCTTCTTGTCGGAGCCGGTGGGCACGGAGCCGTTGGTCTCAAGAATGGTCAGAGAAGCGGGCAGATCGACTGCACCGGTGTGGAAGGTGATACCGATAAAGTAATCACCGTCGGGCTTGGTCTCTTCCAGCTTAGCGGAGACATCAGCGTTACCGGCAATCTCAACGCCGTTGACCTTGATGGAGTAGCCGCCGCTGTAGTCAACGGTCAGGGTGTAGATCTCCTTACCCTCATCATCGAGCTCGGGGTTGGCAGCAACGTCGCCCTTATGGTTGAAGCCGCCCTTGGCGCCGGTCTCGGGATTGGCAGCATCGGTCCAGAAGGACTGAGAGGTAGCAGTACCTTCACCGGTACCGCGGATCAGGGTCAGCCAGCCGGCGCCGTAATCGGAGGAACCGGGGGTGACGGTTGCGGACTCCCAAATGGAGAGGGTGATCCACTCATCGGCGTCGCCCTCGGGACCCTTGTAGCCGAACTCATCGACACGGAACTTCATGGAGAAGCCGTCCTTCAGGTTCTGAGCTTCCTTGGTCTCGATGGTGTAGTAAGCACCGAGGTTGGTGAAATCAGGGGAAATGGTCTGGAAGCCCTCGCTGGTGTACACATAACCACCGGCAGGCGTCCAGCTATCGGGGTCGTCATCGCCGATATTGCGTCTGGTGGTCCAGATGCCTTCACCGGCAGCGGATGCGGTCAGAGCCATAGCAGGGATCATAGAAAGAACCATGATGGCGCTGAGCAGGATAACAAGCAGCTTTTTCATTATAAGTTGCTCCTTTCAAAAATTTCACTCCCTGCAATAGGCATATGACGGGAGTTATCGAGAGTATTATACCATACTCAATTCAAATTGTAAAGTGTCGTTTTGCCACAATTTGACCCACCCGGTTTGTACAAAATGCCCTATTTTCGTGTTGTTTCGGATGAAAATGATCCTTCCCCCTGTTTACCGAGGCCCATTCCCCTTATTTATGTCATATACGGGTCTATTTACAATTCCGGCACAGAAAAGGGAAAGTCCCCGCCGTTTTCACGGCGGGGACTTTCTTATGGGATCAAGTGAATCAGTGCTTTCTCTTGAGAGCAACGGCAGCAGCCGCAGCGGTCAGGACCAGAGCAGCGCAGCCGCCGATCACGGACTTGCAGCCCTCATCGCCTGCACCGGTCTCGGCACCGGTACCCTCAGAGGTATCGGCAGCGCCGGTCTCGTCAGCGGTGGTCACGGGAGCCTCGGTGGGAGCCTCAGTGGGCTTCTCGGTGGGAGCCTCGGTGGGAGCATCGGTCTCGGGAGTACCGAACTGATTGACATACTTGGCGCCGTAAGCCTTTGCTTCCTCAACGGTGCGGAAGGCTGCGAACCAGCAGAGGTCGAACTCGCCGAACTCTTCATCCTCGGGAAGCAGATCGCCGAAGACCAGACGGTTACCGCCGTGGATACGGCCGGTCCATCTGTCGGGGTCGATCTCGCTCATGTCGACGCAGACGAGGTTGTACAGGTCACCGTTGACCTCGTACTCATCTGCATAGTCCTCATCCCACAGGGACCAGCTGGCAACAGCGTCATTCTGGGCACCGGTGATCTGACCGGCTGCATACCAGAACTGACCGTCGTTACCGTTGTAGTTGCGGAGCATCATGGTCAGGACGGGGAAGTCCTCGGCATGATAGGAATAAGAGGAGGAAGGACCTGCGGTGAAGTACACCAGGTTGGCGGTAGCGGTGATGTGGACGGTACCGTCACCCTTGGCGTTGATGTTGCAGTTGGAACCGGTATCGGGGAGCTTTCTCATGCAGGTGCAGTTTGCATCCCACAGGAAGCAGGGATCACCGGCAGCGATATCCTCGGAGGGAGTGAAGTCTGCGAAGGAGTTGACGTTCTCATCGGGCAGAGCGGAATCGGAGCCGGTGGGAACGGAGCCGTTGAAGTCGAGAATGGTGATGGCAGCCTGCTGATCATTGTCAAGCAGGGAGGTCTGAGCGGTGATGGTGATGTACGCATCGCTGCCGTTGGGCAGAGCTGCGGGGAGCTTGTCTCCGCCGCCGTCGCAGGCAACGCCGTTCACGGAGATGTCATAGGTGGAACCGTTCCAGTTGATATCGAAGGTGTAGATCTCCTTGCCGCCTTCCATCGGAACGTCGACCGGAACGAAAGCGCCGCAGGCACCGAAGCCGCCGCCCGAGCCGTCCTCGTTACGACCGGTGGTCCAGTGAGGCTCGACCTGAGCCTTGCCGTTGCCCTCACCACGAATGAGGATCAGCCAGCCGGAGCCGTACTCTTGGTTACCGGGAACCATCTGGGGGCCGCCCCACAGGGACAGGCAGATCCACTCGTCCTTGCCGAGGGAAGCGCCGGTGTCGGGATCAACGCCCTTGTAGGAGAACTCGTCGATGCGGACCTCAAGGTGCACACCGTCCTGCAGGTTCACCGCTTCGCGGGAACGAACGTAGAAGTGGGGGGTGATGTCCTTGTAGTTGGGGGAATCGGTGTGGAAGCCTTCCTTGTCGTAGTGGTAACCGGGAGCGGGCTGATACTTGTCTTCGCCCTTCTCCGCGAGTTCCTCATCGGTCTGACCGGGGGCACGCTTGGTGATCCATTCACCTTCGCCGGCAGCGGATGCGTTCAGCACCACGGCAGGAACCAAGGAAAGGATCATAACTGCGCAGATCACGAGTGCAATAATCTTTTTCATGATATTGCTCCTTTCAAAAAATTATCCCTGACGCGATTTGCGTACATAGGATGGCATTATGATTATATCACATCCGGCTTCAAAAGTAAAGTGACTTTTTGCTAAAAAAACGCCGGGCCGTTTTGTGCAAACTGTCGTCCTTCAGGGCAGCGTCCCCGCGCATCCAAAAGCCCCCGCCGTGAAAACGGCGGGGGCTTTGATCAGATCAGTGCTTTCTCCTGAGCGAGACGGCAGCAGCCGCAGCGGTCAGGATCAGAGCAGCGCAGCCACCGATCACGGACTTGCAGCCCTCATCGCCGGCACCGGTACCGGCACCGTCAGCGGTATCGGCAGCGCCGGTATCATCGGCAGCGGTCACGGGAGCATCGGTGGGCGCCTCAGTGGGCTTCTCGGTGGGAGCATCCGTCGCGGCGGACGTTGCATCCCCTTCGGTCTCGTCGGTACCGCGGATCGCGGCGACGTAGTCGTCTCCGCACTTCTGGGCGTCTTCGACGCTGCGGTACATACCGATGTAGCAGATGTCCCACTCGCCCCATTCCTCACCGGCAGACAGGCCGTTGAAGTCCATGCGCAGGGCGTTGATGCGTCCCTCCCACAGATCGGTCAGGTCGAGCAGCACCAGCACGTATTCATCGTCGCCGATCTCATAGTATCCGTTGTCCTCGCCGTAGGTCTCCCACGACGTCACGGTGTCGCCGCCGGCGGCGAGCACGTCACCCGCGCAGTACCACACGCTGCCTACGTTGGCGAAGTAGTTCCGAAGCATCATGCCGACAACCGGGAAGTCCTGTGCCGCATAACTCAGGGACGGGCGGATCTTCCACGTGAAGAATCCGTTGCTTTCGATCGCCTTGACGTGGTAGGATTCGTCACCCTTCGGCGTCAGCTCAATGCCGGAGCCGGCAGGATCGGCGGAAAATGACGTCTTCGCGGTGTTGAACAGCAGCGCGGGCTGTCCCTCCGGAACGGTGGAGGGATCGGCGATCTCCGCCACGACGTTGATGTTCTCCTCCGCTTCGGCGCTGTCGGTGCCGGCGGGCGTGCGGGCATCCTGCTCGTCGGTGCCGAACTGCGTGATGGTCAGCGCGGCGGTGCCGCCCGCGACCGTGGAATGGAAGGTGATGCCGACGTAGAACTCGCCGTCCTCGCTGACCTTCTTCAGCTGATTGCTCAGCTGCTTGGAGGTCTGGAGCGTCGTGCCGTTCATCATGAAGCTGTAATCGGAGCCGTCGTATACGACCTGGAAGGTGTAGTACTCCTTGTCCTCGCTGTCCATTTCGCAGGAGATGGCCGTCTGACCGCCGGTGCCGGCGAAGGACGCACCCTCGGTGCAGATGCAGTCGTGGACGGTGGCGCTTCCGTTGCCGGTGCCGCGGATCAGCGCGCAGATGCCGGAGCCGTGATTCGCAAGACCCGGCTCAAGATTCTGCTTGTCCCACAGGGACACGGTGATCCACTCGTCCGCCTTGCCCTCCTCGCCTGCGTAGGAGAAGTCGTCGATGCGGAACTCCATGAACACGCCGTCACGGACGTCGACCTTATCCTTGGTCTGCACGGTATAGAAAACGGTGCAGCCCGTGAAGTCGGGCGAAACGGTGGACAGACCCTCGCTCGTGTACAGGTAACCGGCGTTGGGGGCGTAGTCGCTCTCATGCGCGGGCTCGTAATCGGAGGGGCGGCGATAGGTGGTCCAATCGCCCTCACCGGCAGCGGACGCGTTCAGCACCGCAGCGGGGACCAGAGACAGGATCATAACTGTGCAGATAACGAATGCAATGATCTTTTTCATGATATTGCTCCTTTCAAAATCGTATCCTTGCCACGTTTGGTGTACGGATAATACCACTATGATTATACCATACCCGCCCCGAAAAGTAAAGATACTTTTTGTTACAAAAAGCCCGGCCCGTTTTGTGCTATCTGTCATGCATGCGGCTGACAAGAGAGACGAATTGTTATTATTTGAAAGTTCTTGGGATTCTCAAGGACTTCTTTTAAGAAGCCCTTGAGCGGGGCGCGGGGCAGAGCCCCGCACGCATCCCCGGGGCGGAGCCCAGTACGCGTCCCAAAAGCCCCCGCCGTTTTCACGGCGGGGGCTTTCTTATGGAATCAAATGGTTCAGTGCTTTCTCTTGAGCGCGACGGCAGCAGCCGCAGCGGTCAGGATCAGAGCGGCGCAGCCGCCGATCACGGACTTGCAGCCCTCATCGCCTGCACCGGTCTCGGCGCCGGTACCGTCAGCGGTATCGGCAGCGCCGGTATCGTCAGCGGTGGTCTCAGGAGCATCGGTGGGCGCCTCAGTGGGCTTCTCGGTGGGAGCTTCAGTGGGAGCGTCGGTCTCGGGCGTACCGAACTGAGAAACGTAGTTCGCGCCGTAAGCCTTGGCATCCTCAACCGTGCGGAAGCAAGCGAACCAGCAGAGATCGAACTCGCCGAACTCTTCGTCATCGGGGACCAGGCCGTTGAAGACGAGGCGCTGACCGTGGATGATGCCGACCCATCTCTCGGGATCGTAATCTCTCATATCGACGCAGACGAGGTTGTACAGGTCACCGTTGACCTCGTACTCATCCGCGTAATCCTCATCCCACAGGCTCCAGCCGACGACAGCGTCGTCCTGAGCGCCCATGATATCGCCTGCAGCGTACCAGTACTGACCGTCCTCGCCGTTATAGTTGCGGAGCATCATGGTCAGGACGGGGAAGTCTGCGGCCTCGTAGGAGTACCAGTTGGAGGGGCCGGCGCTGAAGTACAGCTGGCTGCCGGTAGCGGTGATATGCACGGTGTTATCACCCTTGGGAGTGATGTTGCACATCTGACCGGAGGTGGGGAGCTTCTTCATGACCTGGCAGGAAGCATCCCAGATGAACGCGGGCTGACCCTCGGGAATGGTATCGGAGGGGGTGATGTCTGCGATGACGTTCACGTTCTCATCAGGCTCCTTGGAGTCGGTGCCGGTGGGAACGGCGCCGTTCCAGTCAAGGATCGTGATGGCTGCGCTGCCGCCTGCGAGCTGCGTCTGGCCGATGATGGAAACGTAGCAGTTGCCGTCGGGAATAACGCCTGCCAGCTTGTCGCCGCCGGCGAGGGACGCGCCGTTGACAAGGATCTCGTAAGAAGTGCCGTTCCAGTTGACGTCAACAGTGTAAATCTCCTTGTCTTCTTCATCGAGCGGAACCGTAATATTCGGGAAACCGCCTGCGGCACCGAAGCCGCCGCCGTTGCCTTCCTCGTCACGGCCGTCAGTCCAGTGGGGCTGCGCTACTGCAGAACCGTTGCCCTCACCGCGGATCAGGCACAGCCAGCCGGAGCCGTACTCGGTGCTGCCGGGCTCCATGTTCTCACCGGGGAACAGGGAGACGCAGAGCCACTCATCCTTGCCGAGGGAAGCGCCGGTCTCGGGATCGACACCCTTGTAGGCGAACTCATCGACACGGAACTCGAGGTGGAAGCCGTCCTGCAGGTTGTACGAATCGCGGGTGCGGACGTAGAACATGGGAGTGATGCCGTCATAGTTGGGGGAATCGGTGTGGAAGCCTTCGGAGTCGTAGTGGTAACCGGGAGCGGGCTTGTAAGTATCGCCCTCCTCCAGCTCCTCATCGGACTGCTTGGGGGCGCGCTTGGTGATCCATTCACCTTCACCGGCGGCGGACGCGGACAGCGTCACGACGGGGATCATGGACAGAATCATCAAAGCAGCAATAGCGAGTGCAATGATCTTCTTCATGATATTGCTCCTTTTCATATTATTATCCTCCCTTTTGGGAAGACTTGACCGTATTATATCACAAGCCGGAGAGATTGTAAAGAGAAATTCCATGAATAATTATGACATTTATGTTATTTTTTGTCATAATTCCTGTGAAATTCCAATTTCAAGGATCGATCCTTTCGTTTGATACAGCCGCGGCGGCCGCGGTCATTGCCGCGGCCGGAGTCAGGAGCAGGACCGCGCATACCAGATCCGATACGGCGATCGTTCTTTCACAGAGGTGTTTCTTAATCTGCGGTTGATTTATCAACTGATCATTTATTCACGCTCGGATCAAGCGTTTCGTAGTAATATACGGGCAGCGCGCTCCAGCCGTGGCAAAGGGATCCGGCATCGGAGAAATCGTCCGCGCCCTGAATGGTCTCCCAGAACGTGGTCGCGCCTTCACGGAGCATATACAGGTAGTCGCGGTCCAGCTCGTCGAGGATGAGAGGCGCGTACTTCTCGCGGTCAAGCGCGAGCAGCGCGTCGAAGCGGAACGCGTTCATGGACAACGTGTTCGGGAACACGGTCACGCCCACGTCGGCCTTTCCGTTGCTCTCCAGCACCTTAAGGATAACGGACGTATCCACTCCCTTGGCCGCGCCGCACAGCATACACAGCGCCTGCGTCAGCGTGGAGTACAGGCCGCGGTGGATGCAGTCGAAGCTCTCGAACAGCTTCGTCTCCGGGTTGTAGAACACCTCGGAGATCGCCTTGTTGACCTCACCGGCAGCGGCACGGTAGCGGGCTGCCTTGCCGTCCTCGCCCAGCGCGTCGCTGATCTTCGCCAGCGACTGCAGCGCCAGCGAGAAGAAGGCGTTGATCGGCGCCTCCAGACGGCGGTTGGTCTCACCGAACGCGCCGCTCATGGTGGGCGACCACTCGTAGAAGTTCCAGTAGGGATTCTTGCCCTCAAACTCGCCGTAGAAGTTCTCGATCACACCGTTTGCCTGCCGCTTGTCCATGAATACGCCGATCAGCTTCTCCAGCATGGGCAGCTTGTCGGCAGCGAGCGTCTTGTCACCCGTGAAGCGGATGTACTCCTCCATCTGGACGAAGTACATACAGGAGAACGCGGGGATCGGGAAGTCCAGCCCGGCGGGGTAACAGAGCATCAGCAGACCGTCCTTGCGGACGCCGTGGGAGATCAGGTCGAGAGAGGCACGCGCGGCCTTCTGCTCGTTGAAGGCAAAGTAGCCGCACAGCATCTGGTTGCGGGAATCCATGGTATAAAGCGCCTGCTCACGCCACGGGCAATCCTCGTAATGCTCATGCAGGCACTGCTGCAGCGTATTCTGGCAGACCTTGTAGATCGTCTCCCGCAGCAGATTTCCGCACTTGTAGTCCTTCCAGACCAGCGGATACTCGGTCGGGCGCAGACCGGCATAGAACACCGTCGCGGCCTTCGCGTGCAGGAAGAACTGTATGTAGCGTCCGCCGAAGCGGCGGAAGGTGTGCAGGTACCGGTTGCGTCCGGCCTTGAGCTGAACGTCGCACCAGAATCCGCGGACGGAGGTGCGGCAGCGGCCGTCCTTGAGATGCTCGCCGTAGCCGACGTCCAGCGTGCAGGCCTCGGCGACCTCGATGTCGATGTCGAGGAAGCCGGCGGTCTCCTGGCCGAGATCGACGATGAAGTACAGGCCGTCCTCGCCCTTGTCGTTGACCATGGCCAGCTGCGCGGGCTGATCGAACGTGATGCTGCGGGTTCGATTCAGTTCGTTGGGGTTGCGGTAGGAAAGAGCTGCGTACTGCATATTCCGGCAGGCGTCCGCGCCCTTCTCCGTATATGTGAAGTGGCCCGTCATGCAGAGCTTCGACGGCATCCGATCCTTGAGGATCAGCTTCTCGTTGGGACGCAGCGTGAAGTCCTTGGAGATGGCGGGACAGACGCGGGACGGCTCAAAGCCGTCCGCGCCGGTCTCGATGAAGCCGTCGTACCCGTTCATATCGTAATGATAGGTCGGGCCGAGCTGACCGGAGATCAGATCACCGTGACCGGAGATATAGTCACGGGACAGCCGGGACAGCGTATCTGCGCCGGAGGCGCAGAGGGTGTTCCCTGCCCCGTCGGCCAGCTCGTAGATCACGCCGGCCTCGCCCTTCTGATAGGTCTGCGTGTCGATGCCGTAGTACCAGACCACGGTCACCATGCGGTTTTCGCCGTCCTGCACGAAGTCGGTGACGTCGACCTTGTCATAGATCTTATAGTCGGGATAGTCGGCGTACTGACCGAACGCCGCCATGCGTCCGTTGAGCCAGACGGTATAGTTGGAATCTGCGGCGATCGAGAGGGTAAAGCGGCTGTCCCCGCCCTTCTGCGCATCAAAGGTCGTGAGGAAATCGCAGAATTCGTCGCGTCCGGCGCTTCCCTGCCGCCAGATCCATTCAGCCTTGCGGAATACGTTTGCCATAATGTTATTTCCTTTCTGTCGGAAAAATTGAAATCGATACCGTTTATATAATAGTCCATCCTGAACCGAAAGTCAAGAACTTTTCCGGATTTATGCGATATAAGCACCCGACGGCAGGCTTTTTCAATTGCGGAAAATGCGAAAACACCGCCGCTGCTTTTCAAGCAGCTCCATATGACGCAGGATCAACCGGTACAGCGTGCCGTTCGCGATATATGCCCCGATGTGCCCGTCGCAGAACCGCTCGCCTCTGCGGATGAACGTGTACATCGTGGCGATCTCCTTGATATTCATGGATTCGATCGCCTTGCCCTCCAGCTGCTCATGGTGCTGCAGATAGTCGTAGTCGTTGAGCGTGTCGAGGGCGGCCACGACGGAGGGATCGTAATCGGGCCACGGGTTGCACGCGCCCTCCGGAAGATCCTTCAGGCGGGCAGCGGCATTGCAGAGTATCTTGTAGTCATCCGTTTTTTTCATAGTAATCACTTTCTCCTTCGGCCCCTTGAACCGAAAGGCACAGGGGGCGGCGTTTTTCTCGGAATCATCGGTCAATCGGGGTACTTCCAACCGTTCGCTTGAGGAGGGGCAGATCATCGTCGTGAAGCGTGAGCCATCGGCAACGGCTCACCCCGAAGCCCACGCTTTTCCCTGCCACGTCCCGCGGCGGTACAGCTCCTTATCGATGTCGTTGATGATCGTGACCTTCTTCCTGCTCCATTCAGGGGCGAGCAGGTCGGACGCCATGCCGTCGCCCGTCAGGCGGCCGATCACGGTCTCGGGCGGCAGCAGCTCCAGCGCCCGCACGACCGTTTCGACGTAGTCGTCCCGTTCTATAGGCGTATAGTCCCCGCGCTCATACCACGAGCCGAGGACCGTACCGTGCAGGACGTGCAGCAGGTGGATCTTGACCTGATGCGGCCGCAGCGCTGCGATTGCCCTGACCGTGTCGAGCATCATGGCCCGATCCTCGCCGGGCAGGCCGAAAATCAGGTGGACGCAGGTCAACAGGCTGTCGGACGCTTCCCGCAGCCGCGTGTAGCCGTCGACAAAGTCTGCCATCGTATGCCCGCGGTTGATGAGCGCCGCCGTGCGGTCGTGAGCGGTCTGCAGGCCCAGTTCGACCGTCAGCACCGTCCGGTGCGACAGCTCCGCGAGGTATTGCACGGTCTCCGGCGGCAGGCAGTCCGCCCGTGTGGCGACGTTCATCCCCACGACGCCGGGGAACGTCAGCGTCTCCTCAAACATCGGACGCAGCACGTCAAGCGGCGCGTAGGTGTTGGTATGCGCCTGAAAGTACGGGATGCACCTGTCCACCGGCCATTTGGACGAGAGCGCCGCCCGCGTGACGTCGTACTGCTCGCGCAGCGGCATCCGCGCGGGCTGGGCAAAGTCACCGCTGCCCCGGCCGGAGCAGTAGACGCAGCCGCCGCGCCCGCAGCGGCCGTCGATATTCGGGCAGGTGAAGCCGCCGTCGAGCGGGATCTTGACGGTCTTCCCGCCGAAGGTCTGCTTCAGCCAGTAGTCGTAGGTATAATACCGCTTGTTGCTGTCGGAATACGGGAACGGATTCCGTGCGGCCTGGGTGACCCTCATGGCAGCCTCCTTTCATGGACGTGTCGTTATTTATCAGAGGTAAAACCGTCCTTCGCGGGTCTTCTGTATGTGGAGATCCGGCGTGACGTCCGGCAGTGAATCGGCCCCCTGCCGGATCTTCTCCTCTTTATCGGACGGGAGACAGACGAGGAACACCGCACGATCCTCCGCCAGCGTCACGCGGACGCGGGTGTACACCTCTCCGCGGCTGCGGACGTAGTGCGGACGGACGTCGTGCGTCGAGCCGGTCTGCGGGTCCCAGCGAGACGGCAGGAAGACGCCGCGCAGGTACACGTACTCGTCGTACAGCTGGTCGGTCGTATTGGAAATGTAGAAAATGTCGATGCCGTCGCGTTTCTTGTGGATATGGCTGATCATGCCGCCGCCGGGGATGAAGTCCACGAGTCCCATGTGGGTGAAGTCGTTGTAGGCCGCGTTGAAGGCGCCGAGGCCATCAAAACGCGGCATATTCGGCATATACATATCGAACGGCACGTGGAAGGATTGCAGGCAGTTCTTGAGGTTGATGCAGTCGGTCTGCTCGGTGCCGTCGGTGCCGGTGCGGTTGGAGCTGATGAAGTACGCTTCCCCGCCCTGCCCGTTGGCATGATAGAAGGTCTCGCGGATCAGATCAGGGTCTACGGCCTCGCTGCCGAAGATATGCCGCACGATGTCCCGCAGCTCCCGGTCGTTCTTTGTGCCATAAGCGTCGTTGAGCATGAAGTCGGCGGGATCCCGGTCCTCCGTCAGCGATTGCGCGTTGAACTCAAACGCGAAGCGCGGCAGGACTCCGACAGCCAGCACCTTACCGCCGCGGTCATAGAAATCACGCACCATACGCATACTCTCGAGGCTGACCATGTTGGCCGCCGGCAGGATCATGATGCGGAAGCATTGATTCTGGAACGAAGTATTGAGGCGGATGAGGCCGTCCTCTATCGTGCAGCGCGTATTGAACACCTGCGGATGCAGGAGGGTGACGTTCTGCCCGCAGTAGGTGGACACGGAGTTCAGCACGGTCATGTAGTTGCAGGACGCCGGCGTGTACGGGTACTCGAATTTGCCACCGGCAGGGCTCTCGTACAGATACACCTGATCGTGCAGGGCGTAAATGGGATACAACATAGCGATATCGTTCACGCAGACACCGCCGCGCAGCAGCGACTGGATCCGTCCGATGAATTCCGGATAAGAGGAACGGTTATCGGTATCGGGCAGGCTGCTCATGAAACGGTCCCACGCGGACGGCTTGAAAACGGACGTTCCCTCGGCGTGGATCATCAGCAGGTTTGCCCCGTGTCCGAAGGTATTGAGAGTATCCTTGTATATGATCTTGGTGTTGAGCTTGGCATAGTCCCTGAACAGCTCGCAGGCAACGAACTTGCTCTCGTAGTTGTCCGCGGCGGAGGCTGCCAGAAACGTGGAGTTCAGGCCGTACAGGTAGGCCTTTTCGTGGACGGCGCAGGGAGAAACCGCCTCGTTGGCGAGCGCGTCGCCGGACAGCCACGAGCAGGCGGGCAGCTTCGGCTCCTTGTTGGCCGCGATCAACCACATCGAGCGGTTTTCGGCGTATTTCTTCAGGGCGCTCAGGCAGCCCGAACGCAGCATCCCGGCACGGCACTCCATGAAGAGAGACTTGATATGGCCGTCCTTTTCGCCGATGTAGTGGTAAAGCGCGGGATAGAAGGGCGCGGGATCAAAGCCGAACAGCTCCTCAAAATGCGTATTGAAGTCCGGATCCCAGTTCCGGCGGTTGGGCGCGTTGAAGCAGATGTCCGTGACGTACAGGTTGCAGAGACGCTGCCCCGGCTCCCCGGGAACACCCGGGCAGATGCTGTCCAGCAGACCGTTGATAAAGGCGGACGAGGCCTCCGCGGACATCCGATTGAAGCCGTGCACAGGCTTCTCGCCCCACAGCGGCTCGGACGTGCAGATATACTCCTCAATGGTCCAGTTCCCGTTCGGGACGGTATAGTCGAGCCAGCCGTCACGGACGTAACCGCGCAGGTCGATCATGTCCATATTCTCGTCGTCGTAGGCGTTGATGGACATGAGCGTGCCGCCGTGGAGCTTGATATGCAGCTTCTCGTTGGGGTCGCAGTAGTATTCACGCCGGATCAGCGACCGGCTGCCGATCGCGTCCGCTTCGGCGGGGTCAAGCGACAGGTAATAGGATTCCTCCAGCAGCGGATCGAGCAGGACCCCGATCTGCACGCCGGTCTTTTCTTCCGCTGTGACCTTCACAAGATCGGTATACATCTGCCGGATCTCATCCAGCAGCCCGGCGCCCGGAGTCATCCCCTCCGGCAGCTCCGGGATCAGGCAGGAGATGCCCTGCCGGCTGCAGTCGATAACGGCAGCTCTGATCTGCTCCCTTGTGGGAGGGAACGCATCGAAGCGGTGGAACACCGTCATCCGGTGCTTATTCTTCACGGTTATGAACGCGATCCTGTCGTGGCGATACTTGGCGGTGTGCTTGCTCATGGCGTACCTCTTGCATTTTCACGGAATGTGTGATATAATGGATATGATGAATCATACGGGAGGGAAAGCGTATGGATATGCGGATCATATGCGGGACGGAGGTTCCCGCGGGTGCCGATCTTATCGGGGCTGTACACGGGCTGTATCTGGAGGCGTGCCGCGAGGGTCGGACGGACAAGTCCGCCGGCAGCGCCCAGACGCCGCTTTCGCTGATCCCTGTTGACAGGGAGACGGCGGCTGGCTGGTTCTGCACTCCGGGCAGAATCACGTACACGCTGTGGGACGGCAGCCGTGCGGTCGGAATGGCGTCGGGCATGACCGACACGGGACGCAGGTGCGGATACCTGTCGTTTGCGTATATCCTGCCGCAGTACCGGAACCGCGGGCTGGGCACGCGTCTTCTGGACGCGTGGGAGGCGGACGTTTCCGCTTCTCCCGACGCGGACAAGCTGGAGGCGGCGTTCTACTGCCCCGTCCACCTGCCGTGGTACGTCCCCCGTCAGGATACGGATGACCCCGGCCTGCTTGATTGGCACCCGTGCGCGCCCGGCGTGGACGTGGCTTCCGGGCTGTACCGGATGCTCCAGAACCGAGGCTTCCGGGATTACGCGATCCAGAACGCGTACCACCAGCGGCTGGCGGGATACACCGATCCGCCCGCGCTGGCGCGGACGCGGGAGCGTCTGCTGTCCGAGGGGATCGAATTGACGATGTACGACGAAACGCGGCACCGGGGCCTTGCGGAGCTGTTCGACAACATCCGCAATCCGGGCTGGAAAGCGCAGGTCATGGCGCACACCGACCGTCCGATCGTGGTCGCGGTCGACCATAACGCGGATGAACTGGTGGTGTCCTATACCGGCCCCCTGTCCGTGGACGGAAAGCGGGACGGTCGGCCCGGACGCGGCAATTTCTGCGGCATCGGCACCCGGACGGAGTACCGCGGGCGCGGGATCGGCAAGCTGGTATTCTGCGAGATGTGCCGCCGCCACGCGGCGGCCGGCGCGGATTTCATGACGCTGTACACCGGCGACAACAACCCGGCACGGAATATATACGAGGCAGCCGGCTTCCGCATCGCCCGCACCTTTGCGTGTATGCGGAAGGAACTTAAGGCATCACCGCACAATGCACGGCTGACGCCTTGACGGCACATCTGCTTGCATAAATTCCGTAATATTTTACAAAATTCCTT